>CBFDBS010000278.1:0-3700 GCA_965603105.1 uncultured bacterium | reverse complement strand
TGAATAATTCAGGCAAAATCTTAGAGTGCTCATAAGAACGGATTGTCGGGGAAAATAATTTCTGGCGAACGTTCCTGTTCAAAGGCATCCAAGCGGAGAAGCCAAAGACCGATACCGGCCGCTCCCTGCATAAGACCTGTTTGAGCTTGAAGGAAGTCCGGCCTCACCCGATGTTCTGCCTGAATCCATTTCAATCCCCCCTCTTCCCTTTCGGCCTCTGTGAGCAAATCCTCTGTCAAAAAGTCAGCAAAATCATAGTATTCCTTCTTCTGGGTGATCTTATACAGACTGAGGAAAAAGTCGGCGACTCCCGCCGAACCGCAGCAGATTCCGACATTGTTCCAGAAACCGTCGTGCTCGCTCTCGGGGATTCCACTCTTTAAAATTGCCTGGGCTCCTCCTTCTACCCATCCCATCCATTCTGCATCTCGAGTGATTTCATAGAGCCGAAAGAACAACCTGGCGGTTCCAACCGGACCGTGGCACCAGCCGAGATAAAAAAGATCTTCACCTTCGGGCTCATGATGAAAAATCAGACAGGTATCCCCCACGGTTTGGGCAATATTCTGGAGATAGCGAGCACCGGCCAGGGCTGCATTCAAGAAGGCCTCATTCTGAGTTTTCATATAAAGGGTGGCAAGATAATAGGCGATCCCGGCCGTCCCATGAGCAAAATTCGGCATCAAACGGGGAAAGTTCGGGTCCATAGCCCATTTGGTTCCTCCTTCAACCTGTTGTCCTAGCTCGATCAGCCTCGTTCCTACCCGGGAAGCAAGCTCGAGCAGGAAGGCATCTCCGGTCTCTTGAAAGGCATACAAAAGAAAAAGACCTGTGCCCGCCGAACCGCCGATGATATCGGTCGTCGTGTTCCACTGGACACCCCTTCCTTCATCAACAGCGGCATCTGCCAAAAACCGAAGACACTTTTTAAATCCCTCCAGATATCGGACATCACCGGTTGCCTTATAAGTTTCTTGCAGAGCGAAACCGATGCCCGATATGCCCGTGTAGAAACCGGCTCCTTTCTCGGCATCGACTGAAGCCAGAAGAAAATCCGCTCCCGCACTTGCCTGTTCCAAATATTTTTTTTCACCGCAGGAGTGATACGCCTCGAGGAGGAAGATTACGATTCCTGAGTTTCCACTGTACAACCAGTTGTTGACCGGCAACTCTTCTCCCGGTACCGAAGGCCAGAATTGTCCATCCGCAGTCTGAACCGCCGATGCTTCAATCCAGAGAGCCGCTTCCAGGGCCGCCTTGAGGTACGGCCTTCCCCTTTCTGTGGTGCAGGCCAATCCCCAAAAAAACGACAAGCAGCAGAGAAGTGCGGAAACAAGGCAAGGTCTTTTATTCATGGGCATAAAACAATCTCCTCAAGATTTAAAAACGCTGGCAGGCGCCAGCTTTATCAGTTTATAGTGTTGGCCTTCAAAATTCTACAAGAGCCAACGATTCGGGTCAAGGAACCAAACCTGCACCAAATTGGAAAATTGGGGACAGGCCCCAATTATGATCCCAATTTATGAATTTGCATTCTTCTTCCATAATGTGAACAATAGAATAAAGATGAGTCTGAAAAAACTCACTCTCACCCATTACATCTTCATAGGTTTCTTTCTCGGAATTGCCGCGGGATGGATTTTTGGTGCAGGTATCCTGCCCATTGCCGAGCCACTGGCCGAGATTTTTCTGCGGCTTCTTCGCATGGCCATCATGCCGCTGATCATCACCTCCATTATCTCCGCTGTCGTCAGTGTCGGGAACTTGGGCAGATTGGGACTCAAAACTTTCGGCTACTACATCGTCAGCAGCCTCATGGCCATCCTCACCGGCCAGATCCTTGTCAACCTTTTAAAACCCGGAGTCGGAGCGAAAATCGGACTGGAAGCTGCACCGGTACAGATCGCCGCTTCTCAGCAGAACCTTAAAGACATCCTGCTTCATATTATTCCCGAAAATCCCATCTCCTCCATGGCCCAGGGTGATGTTCTGCCTGTCATCTTCTTCTCCATCCTATTCGGCTATTTCATCACCAAACTCAAAACCAATTCGCGGAAACAACTCAGTGATTTTTTTCAGGCGGCCTTCGAGGCGATGCTCAAGATGACGCTTTTTGTCGTCTGGAGCGCGCCGCTGGGTGTTTTCGGCATCTTGGCCCGTATCGTCGCCCAGACCGGTTTCGATTCGTTCAAATCGTTGGGTTTCTATTTTATGGTCGTGCTGATGGGTTTGGCCATCCATGCTTTTGTCAATTTGCCACTCTTGCTCATCCTTGTCGGACGGTTCAATCCCATCAAACATTACAAAGGCATGATCCAGGCCCTGATTTTCGGCTTCTCGACTTGCTCGACCATGGTCACTCTACCATTGACCATGAAAGCCGTAACCGGAATCTCAAAAGTATCGGAAAAAATCGCCAATTTCACACTGCCCATCGGAGCTACGGTCAACATGGACGGTACCGCCCTTTATGAATGTGTGGCCACTATTTTTATCGCCCAGGTCTACGGCTTCGAACTGACTTTCGGCGCGCAGCTGATCATCGTTCTCACAGCCCTCCTGGCCTCCATCGGAGCGGCCAGCGTTCCCATGAGCGGTATGGTCATGATGTCCATAATCCTCAAAGCCGTCGGTCTGCCTTTGGAAGGAGTGGCCATCATACTGGCAGTAGACCGGATACTCGATATGTTCCGGACGACGCTCAATATTCTCAGCGACAGCTGCGGAGCAGTAATCGTGGCCCGCCTTGAGGGGGAAAAACTCGAGTAGCCGGAAAAACTCCTCGTCAACAAATGTTCTCGAGAACAAACGATTTTCTCTATGGGATTGAAGGGACCTGAGAGATGGCCTTACCGGAATCGATAAGCAGGGCGACAGCTAAATTCGCCTGGTGATGGGCGGCAATACCCACTCGGGGCGCCATAAGTCCGCGACCGGGCTCAGCGGCATTTTTGAGATCGCCGACAATGAAGACTTTGTCCCCTAAGCGCCAAGTTTTAATTCCGTTGCTGTCACCAAATCCGGCCACGCCGGACGAACCGATCACAAAAGCCTCCGGCAGCATCGCTGCCGCGGCCTCCAGGATCATTTTTTTCTCTTCGGCCCGGTCGAAGCACTCCACAACCACGTCGGCCTTTCCGAAAAAAAGAGAAAGATTTTCTTCTTTTATCATCTCTTGATGAGTGACCATTCGAACATAGGGATTGATACGGGAAAGATTTCCTACGATGGCTTCAGTTTTGGGCAGCCCAATCTGGTCGATAAAAAAATGCTGACGGTTCAAATTGCTCGGTTCGACGACATCATAGTCGACAAGGATAAGCGTTCCTATTCCCATCCTCGCCAGCGCGACAGCTACCGAAGAACCGAGACCTCCCAGTCCGGCGATTCCCACAGTCGCTTTCTTCAGCTTTTCAAGAATTCCGGGAGTATGGCGGGCGGCAATTAAAACCTCCCATTCATCAGCCTTTGGAACCTCGCCTCGCCGGATAAAAACCACACGGTCACCCTCCCTCAAAACACAATCTTTTTCCGCAGGAAAGCCGTTGACGATAACCACATCCGCAGCCGGCTTGAGCCTGCCCCGCAGCCCGGCTGCGGTTGTATCCTTTTGAACAACATGTTTTTTTTCATTGACAAAAATATTGACCATCTTCATTTTCCAAGATTAGACTCGGGGGGCTATTCTGCTTATATCATA
>CBFDBS010000277.1:0-3706 GCA_965603105.1 uncultured bacterium | reverse complement strand
ATTTCTCCACCGCAGGTCTTTGATGAGGTCCTCTCCGCTTGTCTGGGAGAAAAGGGTTCCCGTCAACAGAACAACACACAATAATCCAAAAAGCCTTAAGAATGCACATTTTGCCACTTTTGATAAAAACATTTTATGCCTCCTCCTGATCACTGTTTCTGCTTATATCACGTTTATTCCACTTTTTCAAAATTTTGTTCACCAAGGATAGTATCTTCAACGCCGTGATATGAATTGGATTATTTCAGGGATTCTGTCCGGCTCCCCATCCGCCCTGAGCACCCATTCAAAAGGTCTTTATCACGGTTTTGGAGAGGTGTCCTCTGTGAGTCAATTCTCTGCTTGACAGTTCCCGAATAAGACCAATAGTATAGGGGTGATTCTCGAAGGAGTGGAACATGTCAAAATCAAAAAAACTTATTTTCTATCTGGTTTTATTTTTGATCCTCGTGTTAGGAGACGGCTTCTTAAACGCGCAGGAGAACCCGCAGCCGGGAAAAAAGATCCTGACCCTGGAAGATTACCCGCAGTGGAATAGGATCGAATCCGCCTCCATTTCCCCCGATGGGAACTGGATCACTTTCGCTTATAGGCCCAATGACGGCGATGCTACCCTCTATGTCAAAAGCCTGGCTTCTGAAAAAATCCATGAAATCCCCAACGCCAAACAGCCGGCCTTCTCTGAAGACAGCGGCTGGGTGGCCTATCTCATCGATCTCAGCAAAGAAAAGGCTGAAGCGCTGAGGAAGGAAAACAAGCCGGTTTTGAGCAAAGCAGAATTGCTCAACCTCGACACAGGGGACAAATTTACAGTGGACGGGGCGGCCTCATTCGTCTTTTCCGAAAATTCACGCTCCTACGCCGTCAAGAAGGTCAAGGCCGACAAGGCTGCCAAGCATTCCGGCACGGATCTGATCCTGAGAGATCTTGCCTCGGGAGCCGTGGTCAACATCGGTAATGTCGGCGAGTTCGGATTCAATGACAAGGGGACCCATCTGGCCTTCACTGTCGACGCCGACAGTAAAGCCGGCAACGGCGTTTTACTTCGCCATCTGACAGAGGGCACCATCGAAGTGCTGGATTCTGCAGAGGCCGATTATTCCCAGCTGACCTGGAATGAAACCGGGACGTCACTGGCTGTTTTGAAGGGAACAGAAAATGAAGAATTTGTCCGTAAGGACAATGTTCTGTTCATCTACACAGGCGTTGGAGGAAAGGACGTCGACCATAAATCCTATGATCCGAATAAGGACGGCACTTTCCCTGAAGGCTTCGTGATTTGCGAGTTGGGAAATCTGAACTGGAGCGAGGACGGCTCCAGGCTTTTCCTGGGTATCAAGGAACAGGAAAAAAAGGAAAAACCCGGCAAGGAGAAATTCGCCAACGTCGATGTTTGGCACTGGAAGGATGAGCAGATCCAGTCGGTCCAGATGCGCAGGGCATCGAGGGATCGCAATTTTACATACAGTTCCGTTTTTCATTTGAAAAGCGGGCGGTTTGTCCGTCTGGCGGATGAAGCCATGCGTTCAGTGACCGTCCAAGGAAACGGAAACTGGGGATTGGGGCGCGATGACAAGCCCTATATCCTCCAGCTCGATTTGAGCGGGGGAAATGCAGATTACTACCGGGTCGACACGGCCAGCGGAGAGAAGACGCAAATCGAAAAGAAAATCGGACGGTCTTTAGGCCAATCCCCGGACGGCCGCCATTTTCTGTACCTCAAAGACAAAGAGCTCTGGGTCGCAAGCCTCGAGACGGGGGCGAAGACCCATCTGACCAACGGCCAACCGGGATTTTTTGTCAATGAGGAAGACGACCATCAGTACGACGAGAAACCGGGCTACCGTCCGGCGGGCTGGACGAAGGATGGGAAGGCAGTCATTATCTCCCATAAATTTGACCTCTATCTGGTTACTCTGGACGGCAAAACAGTTGACAATATCACCCAGGGAACCGGTGAGAAAGAGGAGATCCGCTTCGGATATGTCAGACTCGATGCGGAGGAAAGATTCATCGATACCTCTCAACCTCTTCTGTTCAGCGCATTCGGGGAGTGGACCAAAAAAGCCGGATTTTACAGCCTCAAAGTCGGCCAGGCCCCGAAAGCGCTCCTTTTTGGCGACTACAGCTTCGGCCGGCCCCAAAAAGCCAAAAAAGCCGAAAAATTGATGTTCACGCAGCAGACGTTTGTCGAATTTCCCGATTATTATGTCAGTGATATGGATTTTCAAAAGCTGAGCAAGGTCACGGATGCCAATCCGCAGCAGGCGGAATATGCCTGGGGGCGCCGCATCCTTATCGACTATCAGAGCACTTTGGGCACCAAACTCCAGGCCACGTTGGCTCTTCCCGCCGGATATGAAGAAGGGAAACGTTATCCGATGCTGGTCTATTTTTACGAGAAAATGTCTCAGCGCCATCACCAGTACTCCATGCCGGTCTATGATGACAGGCCTCATATGTCCACCTATGCCAGCAACGGCTATCTCGTGCTCATGCCCGATATCGTCTATGCCAACGGGACGCCGGGATCGAATTTTATGGAGTGCGTCATCCCGGCCGTAGAGAAGACCATCGAGCTCGGTTATGCCGATGCTGAGCATATCGGTCTGCAGGGGCACAGTTGGGGCGGGTATCAATCATCTTTTGCCGTCACTCAAACCGAAATTTTTGCCTGCGTCGTTACCGGTGCGCCGCTGACAAATATGATCAGTATGTACAACATCCTCTACAAGAGCTCGGGCAATACCAACCAGCCGCTGATTCAGTTCGGACAGGGCCGGATGGGGGCGACGCCGTGGTCCGATCTGGACCTCTATGTCAGCCAGTCCCCGGTCCACCATGCAGACAAGATTAAAGTCCCCTTTCTCATTCTTCAAGGGACAGAGGATGGAGCCGTTGACTGGAACCAGGGGCTCGAGTTTTATACCGCTGCCAGAAGGCTGGGCAAAGAGGTCATTCTGCTCTCCTATCCGGGCGAAGCCCATCATTTGGGAAACCTGGAAAACCAGAAGGATTTTCAGACACGGATGAAGCAGTTTTTCGATCACTATCTGATGGGCAAACCCGCTCCCGACTGGATGGTCGAGGGTGTCTCTTTTCTCAAGAAGCAGGGAGGGAATCAGTCTTCGACACGGTGAAATCGGTAGGTCGGTTGGGACGGGGCCTTTGAGTATAAGATGTCGAAATAAAATGTAATGAAGATGACTAAAAAAGCGCAATCCTGGATTCTGCCCCGGGATCAAGCAAAATAAGTTGATTCTCTTCCCACACAATATGAAAGAGCTCCACGAAAGGAAATAAAAAAAATTGAAATCATCATTTGCGAATTCAGGTTAATCTGCAATGTATCCTGAACGGTGGGTGAGCCGGTAGTTCTGGCCTTTGACGGTGACTTTTATTTTTTTGAACTTTCCATCAGACTGATAATTTTGTGGCGAATAATAAAGAAGATAGAAGTTTTCAGAGGCCTGGACAGCTTGATTGAATGACCAGGAGATATTGGCTGAGGCCTCCGATATTCCTCCCGTCACCTGGGCCATTTCTTTGAAAGCGCCGTAAATGGGTGCCGATTGATCGAGGATTTCCGTGTTCCTCATCGACCTTGGGTCCGAGGTGTCCAAAGCCGTACTGTTGTCTTTGGTGATGTATAAAAAATGAACGGATATCGACGAATACGAAAAAGCCTCTCTTATCCTGTCTTCAT
>CBFDBS010000276.1:0-3721 GCA_965603105.1 uncultured bacterium | reverse complement strand
AAAAATTGACGCCCCAGGTGTAGCTCTCCTTTTCCTTGAAGTGAAGCTGTTGATAGGGAATTCGAATCTCGACCGTCCAGCCATCCTCTCCGATCCGGGTTTCCCATTCCCACACCCCATCCCAGGTCATATCTTTTCCCTCATCGTTAAAGAGGGTTCCGTCCAAAATCGAACCGGCGGGATTGACTGCGAAAATGTAGCCACTACGGCGGTCGAAATAGGGATCGACGGCAAAAATGAACCAGTCGGACTCGACTTCATCATCACGGCGGCCCAGGCGGCTGACGATGCCATCCGGAGAGGAATCGAAGAGATGGGCGGCTACATAGAGGTACTGCTCATCATAGGCGATCCAAACGACTGTTTTTTCCGTGGCCGGGGCACCGTCTTCCGGATTGGACTGGCGGAATCCGGAAAATCCCTCCGTTTCCCAAACGGATTCACTGAGTATTCCATCGATGATGATGGGTTGTTCTGTTCGGATAGCCAGAAGTGATGAAGGCTCAGCGGCCTGGGAAAAAGGAAGAAAAAGAAAAAGGGAAACGGATGCTAAAAGAAAAGAGATCCATGTTTTTTTCATTAAAGTGGAAAATTATAATACAAAATTCCTCTGGAATCTAGACTCGAATTTGAATTGTTTGATTGGAACCGTGAAACTTTCAGTACAGGAAGAGATCAGCAGCGGTGCTGCTCCGGAGCGCAGACCGCCTTCCATATGAAGGGGGAATCATAGAAAATACGGCCTTGTCTTGTATCTCCGGATCTTTCAGGTCTTATCCCGTCATCGATGCGTCCGGCTGAGAGAATTATCAAACAGTTCACGTCTCTATTAATAGAGCTGCAATAGGATAGAAGCTGATGGATTTCTCTACCATAGTAGAGAAAGTAGTATTGACAATTATAGGTATAATTGAGATCATTGAGATGAGGTATGGACAGATGGCTAAAATAAACATCTCAATATCCAGTGAAATTTTGGATGATATCGACAAATTGAGTAAAAAAGAGAACATGACACGATCTGAATTATTGCGCACGGCATTTAAAACATATGTCGAAGTTTTAGCCGAAAAAAAGAAAGAGCGGCAGAAACAGGAAGGGATCGAGAGAGCCATTCGGATCCAGGATGAAATCCGAAGCCAAATCGGGAATGTGGATTTGATAAAAGAATTGAGAACGTGGAGAGAAAAACGGAAATGATCGCTTCAGGGAGAAGGAAATTTGTTGCCGATGCTTCGGTGATCTTGAAGTGGTTTTCGAAATTCGGAGAAGAGGATCTCCAAAGGGCCCTTCTCTTGAGGGAGGGATTCAGGAAGCGCAGGATTGATCTGTTTGCGCCTGAACTCTTGATCTATGAGATTTCTAATGTCCTCCGTTACAAAGAGATGTTGAGTGAAAGCCTTATATTCGAGGCCATGTCCAGCATCTATGAAATGGACATTCTTTTTCCTGTCAATCTCCACATCATGGCCGATGCTGTTGTTTTGGCCCGAAAATACGGCATCACGGTATATGATTCAACTTACTTGTCCTTTGCCCAGCACGTTGGCTGCCATCTCATTACGGCTGACAAAAAGCTTTTATTAAAAATAAAAGATATTCCAGGGATACTGTCTATTAGTGAATATGATCTAGCCTGAATTGTTCATAAAATCTGTCGGCCCCTAATCCTTGCAAATTGAGTTTATTTCAATATAATTTCCTATCGTACGATGAAGGGAAGTTGTTTACAGAAATCAGCGGATAAAGGGAGTGTTCTCTGAACAAATCAAACAGCTCTTTGGAAGGAGGAGTCTATGTTACCGGGAGAAAAAAAGTACCCTCACATCTTTAGCCCCATCCAGATAGGCAAGTTTTGGGCAAAGAACCGCATCAAGTACGCCTCGACCGAGACGAACTACAACTACAGTGACGGCTTTATTTCCGAAAAAGAATTGGCCTACATCGAAGCCCATGCCAGGGGCGGGTCTGGAATCGTCACCACTCAAGGGGCTTACACCGATCCGCGCGGCGAGGGGCAGGGTTATGTCGGCATGATGGGGATATGGGATGATAAATTTATCCCCGGATTGAAAAGGATGGCGGATGTCATTCATGCGGGAGACGCACTGGCCTGTCTTCAGTTGATGCACTGCGGCCGGGTGGGAGGGATTAATCTTCCCTATACGGTCGGACCCTCGGCCATCAGGCAAAGGTTGCGGCGCTTCCGCCCCACTCAGAAAATGAGCGTTCCCGAGGTCGAGGCCTGCATTCAAGAGCATATCGACGGGGCAAGAAGAGCCGTCGAAGCCGGCTATGAAATCATCGAGATCTCCGGGATTGTCGGCTACCTCATTTCGAACTTCATCTCCAAATACACGAACTGGCGGAGCGACGAGTACGGCGGAGACATTCAAGGCCGCTGCACGTTCATGAGGAAAATAATCGAAGGCATCCGGGCCGAGGTCGGTCAGGAAGCAGCCATCGGGATCCGGCTCTGCGGCTGGGAGATGCTGGATGATATGGAAGGAAACACTGAAGAGGAGAGCATGGAATCTCTCAAGATCGCCGAGGCTGCGGGGTGCGACTACCTCAGTGTGACCGTCGGCTGGCAGGAGTCACTCGGTTCGGTTATTTCGAGGGATATCCCTATGGGCAAGTGGCTCAATGTGGCCGAAAGGACGAAAAAAGCCCTGAACATTCCGGTCAGTATGGCCTACAGGCTCTTTGTTCCCGAAATTCCGGAGAAGGCCATCCTCGAAGGCAAACTGGATATTTGGGAGATGTGCCGGCCGCAGATCGCCGACCCGGCTCTTCCGAATAAGATCAGATGGGACAGGCAGGAGGATATCGTTCCCTGTATAGCCTGCCAGGTCTGTTTAGCCCGACTGTTCCGCGATGCCCCGGTTACCTGTACGGCACGGCCCTCCTGCAGCCACGAAGGCGAACGCGAGTGGGGCTATTACGGTTTTCCCAAGACCGATCTGAAAAGAAAGATTTTTGTCGCCGGAGCCGGCATTGCCGGACTTCAGGCCGCCAGCATCGCGGCCGAGAAGGGGCATGATGTCTCGGTCTATGAGAAGTCGGGGCATATCGGAGGTCAGTGGTACTTCGCCTCCAGAAATCCCTGGGGTGAAGGTTCGGGCAGATACTGGGACGACGAAGAATTCATGAGATGGGTCAATCACATGAAAGCCCAGTGCGACAAGCACGGCGTGAAATTTATGATGAACACTCCGGTGACCAAGGAGCTTGTAGAGGAGGAAAATCCGGATTCTCTGGTCATTGCTACCGGAGCCGTCCCCGAAGTTCCCGATATCCCGGGAGCCGGCAAGCCTCATGTTGTCAACATGTTCGATGTCTTTTCCGGAAAGGTGATTCCGGGGAAGAATGTGGTCATCCTGGGCGGATCGGGCGCGGCCATCTCACTCGCTCTTTATGTCATCGACCGGCTGGAAAAGGAGGGAATCAAGGAACCGGGCCTGGCCATGATCGATCCGGCCTCCCGCTTCGGAGGAGACGTGAATCCCTCTTACATCTGGAGGTACCGGCTGCGCTTGAAAAAGGCGAACGTTCAACAGTTGACCAGCGGAAAGGTCAAAGAAATCAAAGACGATCGTGTCGTTGCCGACTGGACGATCGTCGACAGGAAGACCAAAGAGAAACAGACCTTCAAGGATCAGGAAGTGCCCGCCGACACGGTCATCCTGGCCACCCTCGTTCCCAACGGGGAGCTGGGGTA
>CBFDBS010000275.1:0-3771 GCA_965603105.1 uncultured bacterium | reverse complement strand
TGATGCCCACAATCTCGATTCCCGCCTCTTTGAGAGGAGCGATGACGTCCACGACAACTCCGAACTCCAGATCTTGGTCGGCTCTCAAGTAGAGTTTTTTATCACTCGCTGTCAGCATCTCTTCTTCCAGCATAATGGCCAGGTTCTCCATCGTTACTTGTTCCTGATTGAGAAACATCGTTCCGTCCTTTTTGATGGACAGGACGAGCTCAGGATTTTCGGGATAATCGATCATGTTCAGTGCAGTGGGGAGCCTAACATCGACTCCCTTTTTCACCAGCGGTGTCACAACCATAAAAATGATCAGAAGGACAAGCAAAACGTCGCACAGAGGGACGACATTAGGTTCAGATTTGACTTCTTCCTTGCCGGTAGAAACGCTCATACCCATTTTTACCTCATTGTCTTCACTCTAAAAAGAGCAAAGATTTTTATTGTTATCGGTTATTATTTCTCTCTAATAAAGAAGTCAACGATCTCCGAGCTTGTGTTGGACATCTCAGCGCCATAGACTTCGACTCTTGAATTCAAGACATTGAAGCACCAGAGGGCAATGATGGCCACACCGATTCCGAATGCCGTCGTGATCAAGGCCTCGGAAATTCCTCCGGCTACGGCACCGATACCGCCTGATCCCGTCAAGGCCATTCCGCGGAAGGCATTGATGATACCAGCGATAGTTCCAAAAAGTCCGATAAAAGGAGACGATGTCGCGATGGTTGCGATGATGCTCAGTCCTTTCTTCAACTCTTGGGTGAAGATGGTAGAACTTCTATCCATTCCTCTTTGAGCTGTCGAAATTTGATCCTCGATATCGAGGTTTGCCTTTTTCCCTTCAAAGAATTCAGCGATTCCTGCCGATGTGACTCGAGCAAGATGGCTTCCCTTGTATTCTTTCTTGGAAGAAAGAGTCAAGGCCTCTTCGATTTTTCCGTTCTTCAAAAGGTCCGCAAGCTTTGGAGCGGCTTGTTTCGATTTTCTTTTGGCTCTGGCAAAAACGAGATTTCTTTCGATAAAAAAGTAGATGGATACGATAGAAAGAAAAACAAGGATAATAGAAACCGCTTTGGCCACGCCTCCCATGGCAGTCCACATTTCAATGAGACCGAATTGCATTTTAGTACCTCCTTTTAAGTTAGAAAGCCACTGATAGCTTCTTTATTTTAATTTAAACGTTACAGTTACGGTAAAGATAACACCTCTGGGCCGGCCGTTGATGACCATGGGTTCATAGAGCCACTGGCGCACGGCATCGCTGGCAGCCGCGTCGAGCAGAGGGATCGACCGGAGCACTTTCACTCTATCAACGCGGCCGTAGATATCGGTCACGGCCTCGATGATGACGATTCCCTCGACACGTGCCTGCCGGGCGATTTCAGGATAGAGGGGTTCAATTCGCCTGACGAGTTTAGGCGGCCTGATTTCTCCGATGGCCCTCACTGGTGCTTCGACCTCACCGACGACTCCGCCGAGTACTCCACCGACGACTCCACCGAGCACACCGCCGACGACTCCTCCCTCGACTCCGCCTTCGACTCCGCCTTCGACACCGATATCGACAAGTTCTTCTTCGGCGATTTCGTCAGGGATTTCGACGGGAGCGACGAGCTGTCCGGGTTTGATGTTGGATACGGCCCGAACGGGTTTGATGCGGGTGCGGGCGCTCTTGGAGGCGGCTGTTTTAGCAGGAGGAGGGGGAGGAGGAGGAGCGAGAAAGGCGCTGTAGACTTCGATCTGGGGAAGGTTGCTGGTGGAAAGCAGAGGGGCAACCACCATGGCGGCCATGACGCCGACAATAATAAAGAGGGATGTGAAAAAGGCAAAAGCTTTGCGGGCCGAGCCTTTTTCGCTAATAAAGAAAGAGTCCTTGAAAATTTGAGGGCCTTCCCTGAATTCTGGCTTGCTTTTTTCAGCCATTTTGTACCTCTTCTTTAAGGATTTTCCTTTAAATTCAAAACCAAAGTATAAACTAAAAAATACCTTTTTGACAAGCGGTATTTATTCACTTCCCAAAACCCTTTTTTGGTTTAAAAAATTTGTTCCAATAGTACAACAGAGAACAGGATTGATAAATCGAAGAATACGTTCCGATGACAACTCCTATCATCATTGTGAAGGCAAAATCATTTATGACTGGGCCGGCAAAGAGGAAAAGCGCAAGCACGGTCATAAAGGTCGTTCCTGATGTGATGATTGTCCGGCTGAGGGTCTGGTTGATGCTTGTGTCGAGAATTGTCTCAAATTCTTTCTTTCGGAGAAGTTTAATGTTATCCCTGACTCTGTCGAAGATGACGATGGTGTCGTTGAGTGAATACCCGACGATAGTCAGGATGGCGGCAATAACCGGAAGATTGACTTCTCTATTGGTGAAAGAAAAAATCCCTAAGGTGAACAATACATCATGGGCCAGGGTGAGGATGGCGGCCACTCCATAGGCGAACTTGAACCGGATGCCGATGTAAATGAGCATGCCGATCAGCGCCCAGACTGTGGCTTGTGTGGCCCGGCGTCTGAGGTCGGAACCGACTTGAGGGCCTACAGTCTCTATGCGTTTGATAGCCAGACTTCCGAGGTAAGTGTTTTCTTTTAGGATCTCGAGGGCTTCTGGGCTTAGCTCTGGGACGGAAATCTGGTCGTACCTTTCGATGATACCCTTCTGGTCGTCGCTTTCTTTTGTGTCGATGATTATCTTAGCGAAATCGCTCGCTTGGTCGGGAAAACTGCCCTGAAAGAGAGGAATGATTTCACTGATGTCGATATGGTTGAGATCTTTTCGTCCGCTCTGTTGGTTCTGTCTGTCCTGCTCCGTCCTTAAAAGGCCGACGATTCTATCGGCCAGTATTTCGTGAGCTTCCACCTCTTGTTCGCTTTCACTTTCGGGGATCATGGCCCTGATGATGTACTCTCTGTCTTCTTTTTCAACTTCCTGGATTTTGATGCCTTTGAGTTCGGGTATTTCCAGAGTCTGTCTCAAATCGCCGATGGACATGGGATTGATGAACCTGACTTGAATCAATGCGCCTCCGGCAAAGTCGATCCCAGATGTGATTCCCTTCCCTACTGTTATGTTGATAAGTCCGGCGATGATGAAGATGCCGGAAAATCCGAAGGCGAACAGCTTGTAGTTCATAAATTTGAAATTAGGCTTCTTGAAAATCTGCATTTTATATACTCAGTTTGGCGTTCTTTTTTTTCTTAGACATAAAAATGTCGAAGATGAGACGCGAGACAAAGAGGGCTGTGAACATGGAGGCTGTGATACCGATGATCAGGGTGATCGCAAATCCTCTTAGAGGGCCGGTGCCGAATTGGAAGAGAAAGATGGCGGCGATGATTGTTGTGACGTTGGCGTCCAGGATGGTTGTGAAAGCTCGCGAGAAACCGGAAGAGATAGAGCTTGTGACGCTTTTTCCCTGGGTCAGCTCTTCTCTTATTCTTTCAAATACAAGAACATTGGCATCGACGGACATACCGATGGTCAGGATGATTCCTGCTATTCCGGGCAGAGTCAGACTGGCTTTGAAGTAAGCCAGAGCCCCCATCAGGATGAGGATATTCAGGACGAGGGCGGCGATGGCGTTGATTCCTGATACGCGGTAGTAGAAGGCCATAAAAACGAGTACCAGAATGAGTGAAATAATGATGGCAAACAAGCCTTTTCTTATAGAATCGACTCCTAAAGAAGGACCGATGGTTCTTTGCTCCAGGTATTTGATGGAAGCCGGCAGGGCTCCGGCTCGGAGAACCAGGGACAGGTCATCGGCTTCTTCG
>CBFDBS010000274.1:0-3782 GCA_965603105.1 uncultured bacterium | reverse complement strand
CCATTGTAGTTTATATAACAGAGGCGAGAATGAAGTGTCAATCTTATCAGGAATACTCAAACCTTCTTGACAACTTTTTTGTACTGACTTATTTATTCTAATGATGATTGATAGGAAATTGAGACAAGGATGCTCACCCAGCCAGAAACGCCGAAAAAGCAAATTTAAAGCCCAAAAGATCCTTTTGAAGCTTTGGTCCATTTATTCGGTTTTAAATATCTGGGAAATATGTCAGGAGGTTGGAACGTGAAAAGAAATAATTGTCTGATTTATGTAGCCATCATGTTATTGGGATTTACGTCTTTAATAAACTTTGGATGCAAGCCGAAAGAAAAAGCGCAAAGGGAGGCCGAAGTGACTGAGATCGCAGGGTACGCCGTGGTCCCGGATATCGAGGAAAGACTGGCCAAATTCGCTCCCACAGAGATGACCTATGACGAGAGTTTGCTCAGTGGAGAGCAGAAACAGGTGCTCGAAAAACTGGTTTTGGCCGCCAAAGTGATCGACAAGATCTTCTGGAAGCAGGCCTCCCACGTCGGGCTTTCCATCCTGGAGGATTTCCAGGATGCGGACAATGTTGCGGCCAATGACTTTCTGCGCTACCTGAGGATCAATTTCGGGCCCTATGACCGTCTGGAAGAAAACAAACCATTTATAGGTACAGACACCAAACCTCTGGGAGCCGGTTTCTACCCTGCGGACATGACCAAGGACGACTTCGAGGTCTTTGTGCGGGAGAATCCAAACCTGAAGACATCTCTCGAGAGCAACTACACCGTAATCAGACGCCAAAACGACAGTCTCATCGCCGTCCCCTACAACGAAGCCTACAAGGAGGATTTGGAGGACGTGGTCAAGTACCTGAGAGAGGCGGCAGCGATCACTGCCGATGAGGCCTTCAAGGCTTACCTCAACCAGAAAGCAGATGACCTTCTCTCCAACGACTATTACCAGGGCGACCTTCTCTGGATCGACCTGAAAGGCAATCTCCTGGAAATCGTGATCGGTCCCTATGAAGTCTATGAGGACGGCCTGATGGGGATGAAAGCGGCATACGAAAGCTTCGTCTTTATCAACGACTTCGAAGAGATGGCCAAGCTCGAGGCTTACCTCGACCACTTAGGCGAGATGCAGAGCCTTCTTCCGGTGGAGCCCAAATACAAGGAGGCTAAAATCGAAGGGCTGGCTTCTCCTCTCAATGTCGTCATCGAGGTGTTTGCGGCCGGGGACACAAAATCCGGAGTGCAGACACTGGCTTTTGTCCTTCCCAACGACGAAAGAATTCGAGAGGAAAAAGGGACCAAAAAAGTTTTCCTCAAGAACATACAGGAAGCCAAATACAACAAAGTCCTGGTCCCCATCTCTAAGAAGGTGTTAGCCGGGGAAGAGGCAGGTCACATATCATTCTATGCTTACTTTACGGAGACTCTCCTCCATGAAATCTCACATGTGTTCGGCGTGAATTACGTCACCCTGGAGGACGGGGCAAGGACCACGGTCAACAAGGCACTGGCCGACAAGTACTCGGCTATCGAGGAGTGCAAAGCGACCATTGTGGGCATGCACAATGTTCCTTTCCTGATCGAGAAGGGCCTCATTCCCAAGGAAAAGGAGCGCGAGATTTACATCACCTACCTATCCGGGATGTTCCGTTCCATCCGCTTCGGCGCGCATGAGGCCCACGGTTTGGGAACGCTGATGCAGCTCAACTACCATAGGGAGACAGGCGCCTTCCAGTACGATCCAGCAACTCGAAAATTCAGGGTTGACCTGGACAAGATCAAAGATTCGATCACAGAGATGGCCAAAAAGATCCTGGTCCTGGAGGGTGACGGCAACTATGACAACGCCGTCGCTTTCATCGCCAAGTATGGCGTGGTGGATAGTGTGATCCAAGGCCTTTTGGACAGCCTTAGCGACATCCCTGTCGATATCGAACCGATTTTCAAGTTCTAGATAGAGGCTGACCTCTTTTAGTTCAAAAAACTACGCGGCAGGTGGCTTAACCTTCACGGAGTACGGTTTTTATTCTTCCAGGCTGAGACAAGTAGGATGAGACGGTTGTAGCTTAGGGTCCCCTCGGAGATCCCCTGTGATTTGAGGTAGCCTGAATAGACCTTTTCGCTGATTCTCGAAAGGCGTCCTTCATATTTCCTCCAGTTCTCGGCCGCGGCCTGGAGGTCGGCCATCATTCCTGCGGGGAGGCGCGCCCATGTTCTTCGGGACTCTTCCGGAAAGGCCCGACGGAATTCCCTAGCGATATAATTCCAGTAAGCCAGGCGGCCTGAATACTGAACGGCCGGATTCTCTGTGGCTTCACAGGCCAGCCAGGCCAGAAAGTTGCAGCTGCCCTCATCAGTGAAACCATAACCATGGCTCATTTCGTGGGCCATGTTGAAGGGGCGGGAAAAGGGGAGAAGGCCCGATGAGGTGTACCCCTCGAAGACATAGGGGATGTAAATGCCTGATCCACCGAAGCCCATCAAAATCACGGGAGGCCAGAGGCGGCGTCCTCTGATTCTTCCCGGAGTTGGGTAACCCATGGAATGGAGGACCTCTTTTAAACTTCGTCTGATCTCCGACTCCAGATTCTGGGGAAGGCTCCCGGCGGTCAGGACACCATTGCCAGCCCCCGGGATGGCCTCTCTAGCCGTTGAGGCCATATCGAGGGCCCATTCGGTCTCCGTACGGATCTCTTCGGCATCGAGCGGTATGACCTCAAGAGCTAAGCTTTCCTCGATAGAAACACGGTTGTAGTTGAATCCCCAGAAAAGGTAGAACAAAAAGACGGCTGCACCCAGAGTTTCGGCCAGAGCGAGGGTAAAGACGGCTAAGCGGTGTTTCCAACTCGATGTCTCTCTCAATTTTCTTTCTTTCCACCTTCTCCAAAACCGGATCATCCACCAGGCAGCGATACCGGCCAAGAACAAATAAATCAATGGGATGGGCGAAAGGCCGAATGTAAAATCCCATACATTACGGAGGACCGGAAAAATTCGTCGCGAATAAAGGGATTCTGCCAGCCTGGAATTTTGTCCCAAGAAGAGGTGAATGATGTAGGCAAGTGCCCCTAGAGCTATCCAGAACGTGGCCCGTGTGATCCGGGCTTTTAACGCGGCCATGGCTTTCCCTGATAATTTGGTCCATTGTTTCATTTTTTGCAAGCTTTTGTTATTTCTTGGTTAAATGAAATACTCAACTTCATCCAGAAATGGAGAACGAATTCCCCTTTTTAAATTTTTTTTGTGGGATTTCCCTTGAACGAAACGTCAAAGGAGTAGAATGCACCTGAAAAGGAGAAGGATACTGTGACGGAAGAACAATGGTTAAAAATATACAGGGAAACGGTCCATCCCCTCTACGGCTATATAGCCAAGCGTACAGGAGGGAGTAGGGAATTGACCGAGGACATCGTCCAGGAATCTTATTTGAGAGCCCTCGATCACTGGAACCGTAAAACCACACCGGATTCTCCCCTGGCTTGGTTGAGACGGGTGGCCCGGAATATTCTGATCGATTTTCTGAGGCAGAAAAAATGGGACAGTAAAGTCGATTTAGATCTTATCCCTGACAAAGGCCATCGTACATTTGAAGATCAGGTCAAATCCCTGGAAATATTTTTGGCCATCTCCTCACTGGGGCGAAAAAAGGCCAAAATTCTCGATGCTTTTTATTTCGATGGGATGAGTGTTAAGGAGGTAGCGAAAGAGCTTGCTATCTCGGAAAGGGCAGTTGAAGGACAATTGAGGCGGGCCCGCCAGTCTTTGAAATCACTGCTTCCA
>CBFDBS010000273.1:0-3787 GCA_965603105.1 uncultured bacterium | reverse complement strand
GATGCTATCGCGGCTTTGGAAAGGCTTTCTGCATTGAAAAAAAGCTTGTCGGCAGGGGCAGGGGAATGATACATTGGAAAAAAAGCGATGGATTTCCACAAACTGTCATTCCCTGAAGCCCCCCTCATCAAGGTCTCTCCTCCCGGTCCCAAATCCAAGGTGCTTCTCGATTTTCAGGCCCTTCATGAGGGAGCGGCCGTTTCCTATCCCCATGGATTGCCCATGGGCCTTGTCCGAGGGAAGGGGGCGACGGTTGAAGATGTTGACGGCAATATTTACATCGATTTCTTCGGGGGGGCCGGAGTCATGAATGTGGGCCATTCCAATCCCGATGTCATTGCGGCCGTTTCCCGGCAGTTGGACGGCATCACCCATGCCCTCGATGTGCCCACTCCTCCGCGTCAGGCGTTGGTCGAAACGCTTATCAACCTGCTGCCTGAGTCCTTGAACAAGGTCTTTTTCGGGGGGCCTACAGGTTCAGACGCCGTGGAAGCGGCGGTCAAGCTGGCCAAGATCAATTCAGGCCGGGTGCCCATGATTGCCTTCGAAGGCGCCTATCACGGTATGACGGCCGGAGCCCTCTCCCTTTCCAGCGGGCGGGCTTTCAAAGAGGATTTCCTTCCTTTGCTCGGGGAGGTCCATTTTGTTCCTTATGCCTACTGCTACCGCTGTGCTTTTGGAAAGGATGCCGGAAAATGTGACCTGGAGTGTGCCCAATATCTCGAACACATTCTCGAAGATCCTCATTCCGGCGTGGCCAAACCGGCCGCCGTGATCGTCGAGGCAATCCAGGGAGAAGGCGGGTCCATCGTCCCCCCGGACGGATTTCTCCCGCGCATCAAAAAAATCTGCGCCGGCAATGGAGTTCTTTTGATCGTCGATGAAATTCAGGCCGGATTCTGCCGGACCGGCAAGACATTTGCCTGGGAACACACAAAAACCCTCCCCGACATCATGACCATGAGCAAGGCGCTCGGAGGCGTGGGGCTCCCCCTTGCGGGAATTGCCTACAGGAGTGAGCTTGACACTTGGCCGCCCGGAAAACACATCGGCACTTTCCGGGGAAATGTTCTGGCCTATGCTGCAGGTCAGGCCGCCCTGAAATTCATGTCCGATTTTGATTTGGCCGGTTATTCCCTCAGCCTGGGGAAGCGCGTCCTATCCTGGCTCCATGATGTCGAAAGAGATTCGGAGATTGTCGGAGAGGCCAGGGGGCGAGGTCTGATGTTGGGGATAGAACTGGTCAAAGACAGAGGAACTAAAGAACCTGCTCCGGATCTGGCCATCCAGGTCAGGAGAGTCTGCCATAGGAACGGACTTTTAGTCGAAATTGGGGGGCACTACTCCAATGTCATCCGCTTTCTTCCCCCATTGGTCCTGACCGAGGAATTGGCCCGCAAGGGCATCGAGATCTTTGAGGACGCTCTAAAAACGGTTGCCAAAGACCTTTAAATCCGCCCCGAGTCTTCACGGATGGGACAGAAATCCCTTCAAGAAATACAGTATTGCTGGCTGACGACGACTCTGTTTTTCCCTTTCCTTTTGGCGATGTAGAGCGACTCATCGGCATAGGCGGCCAATTCCTCTACGGTCTGTCCGTGGTCCGGATAGGTACAGCCTCCGATGCTGACCGTGACGGTGAAAGTTTCGGCTGGGGAGGGGAGCATTTCAAAGCTGTGGGATTCAATAGTGATCCGGAGCCGTTCGGCGATGAGGCGCGCGTCCTGGTTCTTTGCGTTGGCCAGGATGATGAGAAATTCTTCTCCTCCGTAGCGGCCGATGATGTCTGTGGGCCTGAGGTTCTGCTTCATTAAAGTCGCAACAGTTTTGAGAACCGTGTCTCCGAAAGCGTGACCGAAAGTGTCGTTGATGGATTTAAAATTGTCGACGTCGATCATGAGAAGGCTCATGGAGTGCTTGTACATCTGGCTCCTGAACAGTTCCTGTTTCATCCTTTCCTTGATGTAAGCATGGTTAAAGAGCCCGGTGAGTCCGTCCTTGGCGGCCAGGCGGGCCAGAGTTTCGTTGTCGTCTGAAATAGAATGAGTGTTTTGGCTGACAAGGTCGAGCTTTTTCTGAAGATTGTCCAATTTCTCTTCAAGAACCTTCTGGAGGCGCTCGGAGTCCCTTTGCACAAGAGCTTGAGAGAAATCATTTTCATTCTCTGCACTGTGTTTGAGGTTTCCTTGATAATTTTTTTCGAGTAGGATCAAACCGCTGATGCTGATGAACAGGATGACGACCATGCCTACGGCCAAAATTCCCTTCTCTCCTGTGTTGAATCCGAGTTTAGCCAGGTAGGAGATGAATGTGTCGCTGAGCGAGGAAAACATCAGGAACAGAGAGGCAAGAATGATGATGATCCACAGTCTGAAGCGCAAACCTTTGGAGAGAAGAGGAATCTTTTTAGCCATTTTTCTATCGTACTTTCAATTGTCAGGATTATTTTCTCCAAAAGCCATCCCCCCCGCAATAACCGTTAAAGATGAAATTCTGGGTGATATTCATTACTCCGCACTCATCCTTTAGGACTATATCCGTTGACAGAGAAGGAGGAGTCCTTATATGCAATTGGATCCTTCCGGCCCAGATTTCTGTGTCAGTAACGCCAACTTTTGGTGTCCGCGCCTGGAGGGGCAGTTTGAAGAATCCTTTCCAGGATTTTGGGTGCGAACATCTGATGGTAGCGCAGGCGGGAGATGGCATTCGGCCGGGTATGGTCTCCATTCCAGCAGTGCTCGGCCCGGTCTCCGTAATCGATTTCTCCCCCGTAGTGGGGTGAGGTCGTTTTTTGAAGGAATTCCTCCATCAGATAGACGGCATTGTTGAGGTAGTAGTTATCCATGTCCCCGCAGTAGATATGGATTTTTCCCGTGAGTTTTGGCCCGATAAACTTCCAGTCCCGTTCGAGGATCGAGCGGAGATCATAGTTTTCCCTCCAGAAGGAGGCCACTTCGGAATCTATCTCACCTGTCAATTTGTCCCAGATGGGTTGGGGATAGCCGTTCTCTCCGACGGGCGAATAGACAGCCTGCCAGATGTCCCATTGGTCACCGGAACGGGAAAAAGTTCCGATCGCCAGTTCCCGGTGATTCATCTCTTCGAGGGAACAGTTGATCTGCCCCAAATAGTTTCTCTGACCGGGTCGCTTTGTGGATTTCCAGCGGCTATCCAGGTAATAGGCGTTGGAATCCTCGTAAATATTGACCTGCGTGTAGGCACGGAAATCGATCGGATCCGGACAGGCGGCATAGCACCCGTTGTATTCATCGGGGTAAAAAATCTGAGCGGCCAGCGCTTCCCAGCCTCCTGTCGATCCACCGTAGAGGAAGCGTGCCCAGCCCTCTCCCAATCCCCGGAACTTTTCCTCGATGAAAGGGATCAATTCGTAGGTGATGGCGTCTCCGTAAGGGCCCAGGTTGGCCGAATTGACCGCGTAGGAGTCGTCGTAATAGGGATTGGCGTGCTGGATCTCGATGATCAGATAGCGGGGAAAATCCGGCCCTGTCCATTCCTGGAAAAACTGATAGGCCTGTTCTTGGACCGTTCTGTTGTAGCCGGGCCAATCGAAGCGTTCACTGTACTCTGGCTCCAGATCCGGATCTGGAGGGGTCTCGCGGAAACCGTCGAAGGTGTAGGGAAAGTGTCCGTGGTTGATGACCAGAGGGTACCGGGCTTCCGGGTGCCGGTCGAAGCCTTCGGGCAGGAGGATGTGAGCACCGAGGTGCATGGGCCTTCCCCAGAATTCTGAGAGGAGCTTGCTCTGGATTTTTACGTGTTTGATGTA
>CBFDBS010000272.1:0-3799 GCA_965603105.1 uncultured bacterium | reverse complement strand
GAATACGCCTATTTCAACCCCGAAGGCCACCGAAAACTGAAGAACAATCCGAACACACTTCTTCTGGCTCTCAACGACAGCCGTGTTTCCGTAATAATCATGGGTTTCATCAATGAAAAGGCCAATACACAGAAAAGCCAGAAGTCTTTGCGGGACCGGTTCCCTAATATTTGCCGGTACTGCCGAATCCTCCCTCACCACGGGAACTGTCATTTAGGTCTTCGGCTTCGACAACCTCGACTTCCATAACCGGCTGGATGAGGAGCTGGGCGATTTTCATTCCCCTGTCGATAACATAGGCTTTCCGGCTCAAATTGACCATAACAACCTTCACTTCTCCACGGTAGCCGGCGTCGACGACTCCGGCCAGCCGGTGGACACCTTGAAGGGAAACACCGCTTTTGTCCCAGAGCAATCCGACATATCCCCAGGGAATCTCCACCTGAATCCCAGTCGGAATGGGATGGATCTCCCCGGTCTGAAGCACAAAATCAACCGCCGAAAAAAGGTCTAAACCGGCGTCACCACTGTGTCCGTAGACTGGAAGTCTGGCATCCTTATCGAGTTTTTTGACCTTGAGTTTCATAGTTTATACTCCCTCCAGCCTGACATTTTCAAAAAAAGGCCTTAAACTTTCGGACATGTCCTGAAGCTCCGCCTTGGAGTAGGGCACTGTCTTTTCAAGCTCCTTGTCGAGCGTGTTGACCGGCACAAACTGCTGGAGCTGGAACATCTTCGATCCCTCAAGAAGGCGACCGATCTTGACCAGGTCATCGGAATCCACCAAACCCGGAACCGCTGTTGTCCGGAAGACATAATCCAGTCCCGATTTCAATATGATTTCAATGCTCTCTAAGATGGAAGCGGATTTCACATCGGAAGCGGTGACTGCCCGGTATTTGTCCAGAGACGTTTTGATATCCATGGCCACACAATCCAGAAGGCCCTTATCGATCAGGCCGGCCAGCCTTTCCGGAAAAGCGCCGTTGGTGTCGATTTTAACCAAAAGATTTCTGTCTTTGACAATCCGGAGGAGGACTTCCAGGTTTTCGTGAATGAGGGGTTCTCCCCCGCTGATACACACGGCTTCCAGCCATCCCTTCCGCGAATCGAGAAAACCGAGAAAGTATTCCGGAGGAAAGGAGGGAAGAGATTCCTGCCTCAGAACAAGATCGGCATTATGGCAGAAGGGACAACGGAAATTGCACCCGCCGACAAAAACCGTCGAGGAGATAACACCGGGGAAGTCTTTCGGGGCAAACTTTTCTATCCCCTTGATCTCAACCAATCGTCCAGTTCCTCTTGGCTGTTGAGCACAGCTTGGACAGTTCCTTCTTCTTCAGCGATGAGGGTGGGAATGATGATACCCCCTTTTTCATCCCGCTTGATATCCGAGAGGTAATCTCTGATTTTCAGCTTACTCTCCTTCTGCACCAGATTGCACTCCTGCCAATCGAGAGGAGAAGCAGATAGATATCCCTTCAGCTTTTGGCAGTTGGTACAGTTGGGGTACGTGAAAAGCAGATAGTCCATCAGATCACCGAATATTCGATATCGGTGTAAGGCGTTCTCTCTTTGAACTCCTGTTTTTTCCCGTCATTCCAGGTGGCCACGGGACGGAGATAGCCCACGATCCTGGAATAGACTTCCGTGGGATTCCCACAGTCGGGGCAGACTATAACTTCTCCCTTCAAAAAGCCGTGTTCGACACAGACGCTGAAAGTGGGCGTAATGCTGAAGTAGGGGAGTTTGGTCTCGGCAATCTTGCGCACCAGCTTCTTGCACGTCTCCCTGTCAATGGATTCCGGCAGGAAGGCATGAAAAATCGTTCCACCTGTGTAGAGGGGCTGGATGTCTTTCTGGTGCTCTACGGCTTCGAAAATATCCCTCGTGGCATCCACGTTGAGCTGGGTGGAGTTGGTCATAAACGGAAATTTTTCTGTTCCCGATGTGATGAGGTGGGGATATTTGGCCTTGTCGAGGCGGGCTAACCGGTAGGAAGTGGATTCGGCGGGGGTGGCCTCCAGGTTGTACAGATTTCCCGTTTCTGCCTGGAACTGCTTGATGATCTCCCGCATGAACTCGAGGACCCGGATGGTAAACGCCTTCCCTTCGGGAGTTCCGATTCCCTGGCCCAGGAAATTCAGGCAGGTTTCATGGATGCCGCAGATACCGATGGTGGAAAAATGGTTGTCGAAGTGGCCGAGATAGACTTTTGTGTAGGGCATCAATCCTCTATCCATCATATTGTTGACGACTTCTCTTTTCGTTTCCAGAGAGTCCTTGGCCAGCCGCATGACATCCTTCAGCTTGGTAAAAAACTCCTCATCCGAACCGGCTGTGTAGCCGATCCTGTTGAGGTTGATAGTGACCACTCCGATGGAACCAGTGGAATCCCCGGGACCCCAGATACTTCCGGGGCGCTGCATGAGTTCTCTCTGGTCGAGGTTCAGCCGGCAGCACATGGCGCGAATATCACCCGGGTCCATGTCTGTCCCGATATAGTTCTGGAAGTAAGGGATGCCGTACTTGGCCGTGGCGTCAAAGAGGAGCTGGGCGTTCGGGGAATCCCAATCGAAATCCTTGGTCAGGTTGTAGGTGGGTATGGGAAAAGTGAAAACCCGGTCCCTGAAATCACCTCCGATCATCAGCTCGAGGAATGCCCGGTTGATCATGTCCATCTCTTCCTGGTACTCTCCGTAGGTCGTCTCTCCTTCCTCTCCGCCGACAATCACTCTCTTGTCCTTCATGTCTTGCGGAACCGTCCAGTCGAAGGTCAAGTTGGAAAAGGGCGTCTGCCATCCCCAGCGTGAGGGAACATTCAATCCAAAAATGAGCTTCTGGATGTCCTGTTTGACTCGTCCGTAATCCAGATTGTCAGATCTGACAAAGGGAGCCAGAAGAGTATCCACACTGGAAAAGGCCTGCGCTCCGGCAAACTCCCCCTGCATTGTCCCGATAAAATTGA
The DNA here is from genome assembly GCA_965603105.1 of uncultured bacterium. GTDB lineage: Bacteria > Acidobacteriota > Aminicenantia > Aminicenantales > Aminicenantaceae > CBFDBS01. Next base: position 831 of record CBFDBS010000272.1, on the reverse strand, counting down.
CCATATGAAGGCTGGCGGTCTCCAGATGCCGGGCGGGAAAAGAATGAACCTGGTTGGGAACATGCCCGAATCCCTTTTTCAAGAGGTTCTCCAACGACCAGCCAGCACAGTAGCCGACAATGGGATAGGAGAGATCATGGATGTGGAGATCTCCCCCGACATGGGCGTTTTTAATGGGATTGGAATAGAGATGATTCAGAGCGAAATTCGACATCACTTCTCCCGAAACACGAGCGTTCAGGCCGGAAAAGCTCAGCACTCCTTCATTGCTGTTTTCCCGGATTTTCCAGTCGATGTCATTGATATAGTCTTTGATCAGACTGATCAGGTTGAGGCCCGTCTTGCGGGCTTCCCGGATATCCTTATGGCGTTCCCGGTAAAGGATGTAGGATTTGGCGATATCGTGATACCCCTGCTTCATCAGGACCATCTCGACGATGTCCTGGATCTGTTCCACAGAGGGGGTAGTGTATCCGCTGAACTTGTCCTCGAGCATGAAGGTGACAATGTCGGAAACGGTCTGAGCCACACGTCTGTCGTTGACTCCATGGGATTCCATGGCTTTGCTCACGGCGTTGGTGATTTTCTCCTGTACAAAATCGACAACCGATCCGTCCCGCTTCTTGATTCTCGAGAGCGTTCCCGGCATGGAAGTCTCCTTTCTGTTTTCCATTGTTAAATCTCCCTTTCCCACAGCGGAGCCTCCTCCTTGTCTTAAATATATTCATCCCTTGCCCTTGTGGAAACAGAACTCCACTCGAGCAGAACCGCCTACATATTGTATATTCCCGCTGTTTCTACTACTAAATGTTGTAGAAAACGTCACTAAAA
>CBFDBS010000271.1:0-3800 GCA_965603105.1 uncultured bacterium | reverse complement strand
AATCAAAGGTTCCCTTTAAGAAAGCTCTTAGAATCCCACGCCGGATACGACTTATCGATTTTAAAAGTCTGTGAAAAAAAGAATGTTTTTCGATGGATAGCCCCTCTTTTTGAATCGAAGGGAAGTCCCGGTCATTTTCCTCAGCGGGGACCGGCCTCTGAAGCAGCAGAGCATGGAAATACACAAAGAAGAAAAGAGCGGCCAAAGGAGCGGAAATAAAAAAAAGATCGACGTCCATGCGGAATCCAAAAAAAGGCAGAGCCAATCTCTTGAGGAGAATGAGCCGTTGATCCGAAAGACCCAGCATTGTGAAAACGCTGTAGACCAGATGGACGATATAGATGAGAAAAAAAACAAATGAAAATTTTGCCGTTTTTGCTTTGGTCATGTCAGTTTCTATGGGCGGATTTTCAGCTTCCCGATCAATTTTTTGTGTAAAGCTATGGTTTGCCATTTTGGTTGCCAGGAAGAACTTGGGAATTCTTGTTTTTCTTCAGAGGACACATATCTGTGTGTGACATCGACATAAGAAACATCCGGGCCGTATTTGACATGGAGGTCTGTCTTTTTGAAGCTGGTGGCGTAGACCCGGTTTTCTGGCTTTGAGGGGTCGGTATCGGCGACGATAACGCTGAACCAGATGACATCGAATTGGGAGGGATCATAAGAGCCAATGCAGTGCCACTGGCCGTTGTCATAGACTTCGAGCCAGGCATGGCCCACTCTGTTGTTCACCCACCTGGGGAGAATCACCAGCCGTGCGGGTATGCCCACCGAACGGCAGGCGTTGACGAGCAATAGCGAGGCCTCTGTACAGGAAACATATCCATGTTCAAGTGATTCATAGGGGCTAAACGGCTTTTTCCGGGGGCCGAGCTCGGTGAACGCGAGCTTGAACTGGCTGAGCATTTCGGCATTGAGATTAAAGACAGCCTCCTCGACCGAGGAACTTTCCAGGGCGGCTTCATGAAATCTCTGAAAAAAATCTGCCCTCCAGTTGTCACGGCGTTCATTGACCATCGCATAGGGGAGAACGTCGTTGAGGAAGATATCATCGGGGACATCCCTATTGAAGGGGAGCAGAGTGCGGACTTGATATGCCAATCGAACATTGGATACGAGATAATCTGCGGACAGCGACCTCAGGTCGCTCTCCGGCATATGAGCCATCAGAAATCCCAGTCCTGTGCGCATTTCCGGACTGAGAGAAAAAATCGCTTCGATAATCTGAGCCGCATTTTCGCCGGCTCTATCGAGAGCCTGTGCCGCTTCTATGCGGTACCCGGCCGGGAGCAATGAAATGGCTTTGTCCCTCTGGATGTTTGAACCTGCGAAGGCATCGATGAGATTCTGTTGAAGCCGGCCGGCTTTCTCCTTTAAAAGTTCGCCTTCCGAGGTCCATGTCTTCATCGGTATATCCAAAACAAGCTGAGCGAACTTGGCCGCCTGCGAGATATCGCCCAGTTTGACGAAATAATCGGCCAGCATGAATTTTGAGGTCAACCGCCAGGGAAGAATGTTGCTGGCCAGTGAAGCATTCCCGACAGCTTTATTGAGTTCTCCTATTTGTGCGTAGGCATCAGACAAATCTTCGAGCAGGAAGGGATTCGGCAAGACCTTTTTGCCCTGCTCATAGATCCGGATCGCTTCTTCAGTAGAGTTTGTTCTGGAGAGAAGGCGGCCATAGAGATGGAGAAAATCTCCATTCCACATCAGGTGCGGGTAAGAATTTTCGTACAGACTCAAAGCACTTTGATCAGAGCCCTCTTTTTCCAAAACCTGAGCATTCCGCCAGCCGTTTTCTGCTCTGAAGTGATTATAAAAAAAAGGGAGAAGAACCGCTGATATGATGACTGCCAAACCTGCTATGGAAACACGGACCAGAGCCTTCAGCTTGAGCAGTTTTCCAAATCCTAAAACTGTGAGCTTGTTTTTGTTCACTTTCTTTTTCATATTTTCGGATACAACACAGGCGAGGCAGAGATTGAAGAGGAGGTAAATTGGAAGGATACGGCTGGGATAGTAGAAGAATGAAATGATCATGTAGAAGAGGACCGAAATGGCCATGCCCAAAACGAGAAATGAGTTGTTCTCAGGCACCCCTGAATCCATCGTTTTTGTTGGTCGAGTAAGTTTTCGTGAATAGCTCAATTGGGTTTTGACTATCAAATACCAGAAAACAAGAAAAACGATAAGTCCGGCGAGTCCTAACTCGACAGCACTCTCTAGATAATCATTGAAAGCATACATCACATGAGAGGCAGATAATCTCTCCATTTCCGATCCGAGTCCCTGACTGAAAAAAACGCCTTGATTCAGGTTGTACAGGGAAGCGAAATTATTGAATCCGATCCCGAAGACAGGGAATTGGGAGATCATCCGCAGCGAGACTTTCCAGATGGCCAGCCGTCCGATGGCAGATAACGGCTTGAATTGAAAAAAGATCCAGACAAGACCACTTGACGCGAAAATGATAAGTGCGCTCCATTTGGCCCCCCAAAATTTCATTCTCTTTTCGTGTTTTCCAAGATTATTTTGGCGGTAGAGAACGGCGAGCATTATGCCCATAGATATGAGGAGTCCGATATAGACTGTCCTGCACCTGGAAAGAATCACACACATCAGCATCAGAGCGAGAGCCAGAAAGACAGCCGATCGGATCGAACGTTTCTGGTTTTTTTGAACCAGGAGTCCAACGGCAAGTGGAATTGTCATTCCTATATACATCGAGAAATGGTTGACATTATGAAAAAGGCCCCGCATCTGGGAATTGGAAAGGAATTGAAGGAGTCCGCGGACAGACTCGAGGGCGGCAGCTCCGACCAGCAGCATAACAGCAAGAGTCAGTTTATCCGTGAGAAAATGACGATAGGTCAAGCGAATGAGCAAATAAATAATGAAGGCTGCAAACACCGTATATGTCTGGTGTATCATCTGGTGATGCAAGGAAAAGACCGCGAAGGATAGCATGGTGATGGCTACAACGGTTCCATACCAAATGTCTAACGGGAAAATGTGAAAGTCTTCGTGTCTATACTTGATGCAAAAATAAAGGAAGGCCGCTGAAAGCACAAAGAAGAGGCCGCTGAAAGAAAATTCGATAGTGCCTAGAGACAGAAAATTCGGTCTGGACACGATCAGAAGGAGGATCAGACACAGACAGGCCGCGAAAAAAATGAAGATTTGGACTTTTTTTAGTGAAGGCAATACTCAGATTCTCTCAGGGCCTTGTTTATATCACATGAATTTTGGGTGGTCAAACTGCAGTCACGCCGAAAAACAATTGACAAGACCGGAGCCTGACGATAATGTTTCAAAACAGAGTGATTGATAAAAAACGGAGGGTGGAGGATATGTTGAGCACGAGCTTTCAAAAAACTGTACTGGTATGTTTATTTATGATGATCTTGGCCGGAGGGCTCTACAGGTGCGGTGGGCAGAATACGGCTTCCGATGCCAGCGCACAGACCTGGGCGGAACAAACCCTGTCCAACCTGTCACTTGAAGAAAAAATCGGTCAGCTGATCTGTGCGGATATCACAGCGGACTATATCACGGCGGATGACCCGAGATTCCAGAACTGGGTCAGCCTCGCCCGCGATTACGGTATCGGTGGATTCGTTCTTTACGGCGGAACACCCCGGGATGTCGCCCATATCCTCAACCGGCTTCAAAAGGAATCGGAACTTCCCCTTCTGATGTCGGCAGATTTTGAGGGTGGTCCCGGACAGCAGATCAAAGGGGCCAGCGAATTCCCGGCCAATATGGCCTTTGCCGCAGCCGGAAGCGAGGACCTGATG
>CBFDBS010000270.1:0-3831 GCA_965603105.1 uncultured bacterium | reverse complement strand
GGATCTCCATCGAGCAAAACCGTGCACCCCCCGCACTCCCCTCTGTCACATATTTTTTTCGAGCCTGTCAAATTCAACTTTTCTCGAATGACATAAAGCAGAGTTTCTCTCGGTTCTACAGTAACAGCATATTTACGTTCGTTAATAGTCAGTGTGATTGTCTTTTTCTCCCAGACAGGTACGGTACCTGCTTGAGTTTTAAGGGAGGCTGCATCCTGGGGGAGAAGACGGGTCGCGACGGCCGCGCCCATGGCTCCGCCACCGAATCCCTTGATAAATTCCCTGCGAGTGAAAATTTTTTTGTTCGAGTTTTGACTCATGTTCCCACCTCAAATTTCTGGTTCGCTCAGACGATTCGAATGAGAATGGCAACAGCAAGGCAGAGGAGGAAAGCCAGAGGAGAAAAAACGGTGTTGAATCTCGGGATGCGATTTTCATCGAGAAGAACCTGGCTGAATTTTTCGCCAAACCAGATACCAAAGGGAACGGTTAAAGCGGACAGGACAATAGCCAGAGGAGCATAAAAGATGGAAAGAGGGATGCCCGTACCCGGAACGACACAGGCGGGAATTCCGGTCGCAAATTTGACCAGAGGGAACAAGCCAACGGCTCCAAAAGCAGAAGCACCACCAAGCAGTCCCTGTCCCGAGCGCTTCGACAGAAAAGTTTTTTTGAACAACGCGATACAAACAAGAAAAGCTCCACCCTCCAGAAAAAAAGCGAAAATTGGATTGGCCACCGCTCCATGCAAAACTGGCAGCGACAACAGGAAGGCATCCAAGAGTTTGAAAAGACTGGCCACGACAACCAGTAAGATCACTCCCGATGCCCTCTTAGAAATGAGCCAGCTGGCCGCAATGAAAAAGAGGGCGAAACCTGTCATCACGGAACCGGAGACAGAAGAGGCACAATTTTTAAGCCACATGCCCAAGGCCGCTTCGGACAGTCCCCAGGCCGCTCCCAGCATAATGATGACACCGGCATAAAGTTTAGGAGATTTGTTTTCCATGTATCCTCCTTCCTCTAAAGACAGTTTTCTCTGAAAAACTGTTATGAATTATAATCAGACAAAAGGGGTTTCGCAATCTTTTCAAAGAAATCTTTGAATTTCATGGCAGAGGAACAGGAAAGAATATATTACAGTCAAAGGAAAAGTGCAACGGGAAGACAGGTCTTGATCTCAATCCGGATCACTGAGGAAGAATCTGCCCATCGACGCCGATAACAATCTTCTTGATATTGATCTGCTTTCCGGACAACTCAACGGCCTGTTCGACAATCCGGAAAAGACCAGAACAGCATGGAACGACCATAATGGCCACAGTTAAGGAATAAATGGTATTGGTCTTAAGAATTTCGGCAATCTTTTCCACATATGGGGAAGTGTCATCGAGCTTGGGACAGGCAATGACCAGTTTTTTCCCTTTGAGGAGATCTTGATGGAAGCTCCCGAGAGCGAAGCCCGTACAGTCGGCGGCGATGAGAAGATCGGACTCATTAAAATATGGAGCATAGGGGGAGACAAGATGAAGCTGAATTGGCCACTGACTCAGCTCGGATTCTCCGGATACTGTTTTTTGTTCTGACACACGATCGGCTCTATGGATCTCACGGGCAGCACTTCCAGGGCAGCCGCTCTGGGCCGAAAAAGAGGCGCATCCCTGAGGCGGAATGCCGTGGACATGGGCAGCCTCTTTTTCTCCCTTTGTTTTTTTGACATGTTGATATGTGGCCTGCGGATCGTAGTCCTCGCTTTCTCTCTCAATGATATGAAGAGCGTCTTCGGGGCACACATCCAGGCAGGCCCCCAAGCCGTCACAGTAGATCTCTTTGGCCAAAACAGCCTTGTTTTCTTCGTCCAAAACCAAAGCTCCTTCGGCACAGGCTTCTGTGCACAGCCCACAACCGTTACATTTATCCCTATCGATTTCAATGATCTTTCTTTTTACCATAGCTACTCCTGTAAATTTTAAAAATGCAAGTTCATCTTAGCCCAGAGTCAAGCTAAATTCCTTGACTTAAGTCAATTCCATAATAAATTGGGGACAGGCCCCGATTTTTCACTGGGACTGTCCTGAACAGGGACTGTCCCCTTTTCTTGTTAAAAATAGGGGCCTGTCCCCAATTTATTCGAAGAGGAGGTGTTTGAGGCGGGAACGGTCCAAGACAGCTATTTGGGCGCCGTGCACTTCAATAAGTTTTTCCTCCTGCAGCTGCCTCAGATTCCTGGACAGCGTTTCAGGAATAGTGCCCAAGAATCTAGCCAGTTCGATCTTTTTCATCTTCAACTCAACTTCAAATGTTACATCCTCCGGATTGTGAGAGAGGAGGAATTGTACCAGGCGCTGGCGAACCGAACGGAGCTCGAGGGTTTCTATCCTCCTGTTGAGCACAACACATTTTTGAGCCAGGAGGGTGATGATGGACCGAGCTGTGGACGGCTTCTTTTCGATCTGACTGAAAACATTCTTGCTGGAGAAGTAAAGAACCTGGGATTTTCGGACAGCCTGGGCATAGGCCGGAAATTCGCCGGCAACAAAGATAATGGCCTCGCCAAAAAAATCTCCGGAGCCAAGTCTCACGACTTCGACTTCCCGACCGTGCTCATCCATCCGGAAAATCCGGACTTCTCCGGATTGGACATAATAAAATCCTTCAGCCCGGTCTCCGGCGTCAAAAAGGAATTCATCCTGACTGTAAATTCGGATTTGTCCTATCGTTTTTAAATCATCAATGAGTTTTTTCACTTCTTCTCCAGATTGTTGATGGAGGCGGCAACGACATTGGCCACCTTGCTCCTGAGTGCGGTTACCGAGCCCGAATCATCGGGATGAACTCTATTCGTCAGGAAAATCACAAAAGTTTCTGTCTCCGGATCGATCCAGATCGATGTTCCTGTGTAGCCAGTATGACCGAATGATTTGGGGCCGAAGAGGTCTCCTCCGTTGGTGGAGTAGGAAGAATCCAGATCCCAACCCAATCCTCTTCCTGAAAAGGATACATCATGAAAAACAGCCGTCATTCTATTCACAGTCAGGGGGCTCAAAATTCTGGTCTCTCCCAGCCGCCCCCCGTTGAGCAGCATCCGGGCAAAGAGCGCCAGATCATCGGCTGTGGAAAAGAGACCGGCATTGCCAGAGATCCCTCCCTGCAACCTGGCCAGAGGATCGTGGACAACTCCGATCAAAGGCTTACCGTCGATCACTTCAGTAGGCACACATCTCTCCAGCAAAGGCCTTTCAGGGATATAACAGGTATGTTTCATGCCTAGAGGATCAAAGATATTTTTTCGCGCGAATTCAGCGACATTATCACCTGAAACCTCTTTGACGATGAAGGCCAGGGTGATATATCCCAGACAGCTGTAATGAAATTCCTCTCCCAGGGGATTCAGTTTTTCCAATTCTCCGATATGTGTGACGAGTGTATCGACCGGACAGGGTTCACCATATTTCTCTATGATTTCCTGGGCATCACAATAAGGAGGCAGCCCCGAAGTGTGAGTGAGCAAATGCCAGAGGCAGGCATCTTCGCCCATTTTCCCCTCTTCATCGACAAAAGGCTTGAATTCCGGAACGAAATCCTTGACTTTGTCCCCTAGGTGGATCTTGCCTCTCTCCACCAAAATCATAATCGAGGTCGCGGTAGCCACGGGTTTTGTGATCGATGCCAGGTCAAACATCATCCCCGGTTCCATGGAACGGCGGTCAGGGACCAACTGGCTGTCCCCGAATATTTTATGATAAACAATTCTCTCTTTTCTTCCGACCAGAATATCCGCACCTGGAAACTCTTTGTTCCTCACAGCCTCGTCAATGATGTTTTCTAAAA
>CBFDBS010000269.1:0-3832 GCA_965603105.1 uncultured bacterium | reverse complement strand
AATGAGCTCCAATCCAAGTTCAATTCCCTCTGGCAAACCCTCTTCCAATAAGAAATAATGGGGTCAGGCTTTCGAAACTTTCGAAACTATGGACTCAATCCGCCAAACATAGTTGAATAAAACAATTACGAAACTTTCGAAAGCCTGACCCCATTTTCTTAATGGCGGTGGAGGTCACGGTGCATGATTTTGCGGATTTCTTGGAGGCGGTCATTCAATGGGAGATCGGAAAGCTTTCTGGCCATCATCTCGTCGTTTTCCGCCTGCAGAAGCCGGATGACATAATCGATAATGGAGGAGGGAAAGATATCCTCCCTTTCATACAGTCCGCGTTTCTTTAAAAGTATCCGGCTGGATTCAAAACAGCTGGAAGGCAGCAGGGGAAACGTTTCCAATTTCCGACTGTCACTCATAATGTCTTTATCCCCATAGTGTGATTTGGCCAATTCAAGGGACCTGTCGTTCTGGAATCCCCACTCCGCCGCCATGGTGATCCCTGCTAGAAGGAGATGGATGAGAGCGCTTCCATCCGGACTCCTGAGCTCAACGGTTTGGCCGTTCTGAGGGACAAGGCTCTCCGAATCGTCTTGAAGGTTGATTTTTCCGGCCAAGTTATGGACATTCATCCAGGCCAGTGGGACTCGGATTAAGGCGTTGCGATTCAAGTCGCTCCAAAAGATCCGCGTAGGAGCCTCCTGATTGGGAACAAGACGCATGTAAGAAGAAGCAAGGGTGTTGCCGAAAGCCGTCAATGATTCGGCATATTCACACAGGGCTCCGATAAGCCTCAGGGCATACTCGGACAGCTCCCCCTGCTTATCCCTCATGACATTCTGACCATCCTTGACAAGTTCAAGATGAAAATGGAATCCGTTTCCTGCCACTCCTTTCTCCAGCTTCGGGCTGAAAGTGACATCACACCCATATTTATAGGCGACATTGCGGATGATCCAGCGGCCCAGCACCAAGGCATCGGCCATTTCCTCAACAGATTGAGGCAAAAATTCAATTTCGAGCTGCTCGGCTCTTTTCCCGCGCAGCCTGGGAAGATCACTCTCGATATGGTCGATCGATCCTACCTCGCTGTGTGAATACTTGACGGCATTAGTGATCTGCGCGATATACCTCACCATTTCATTCAGTATTTCTCCGGACTTGATGAAAGGAGCCGCTTCATGATATCCGTGCTGTCTCTCCAGATGGAAGATATCCGGCTCTCTGGGTGAAATCAGAAAAAATTCAAGTTCCCCCATAGCATTCAATTCAAGGCCTGTCTTTTTCCGGAACAAGCGTGCCGCTCTGTGCAGAACATTGTCAAAAGTGAAAAAAGCCCGCTCTCCATCTTTATTCAAATAGCGGCAGATAAAGTCCAGACTCCCGCTGTCAAATGGATTGAGAAATGCAGTCCGGTAGTCGGGGACCACATACAGATCGGAAAGGGAAGCATCAACCATGCCCTTAAAGAGAGAAGAGCCGTCCAGCCTCTCTCCTTCAGCCAGGATTGCCTCAGCCTGCCTCTTATTCGATATGGGCAATTTCAGCTCTTTCAGTCTTCCATCCAGAGCCGTATAGTGAAAAGTGATCCGTTCGATTCTTTTCTGTTCAACAATCTTTAAAAAATCTTCCCTTTTGAATTCCTCGGCAGGTTTGTCGAGAAGAGCACAGAGAGGATTCGCCAGAGGGAAAGTGAATTCACTTTCTGACATTGTCGTCTTTCCTTTCAGCATTCAAAAAAACGTGATTGATGGATTGGTATATCGAATTGTCATTGTAAAGGAATCCCTCACCCTTTGCAACTTGTCCTCTAGGGTCGAGGGTCCATCTTCACCAGCCATTGAGGCAGCAGCACAACTTCCGGAACGGAGAAAAAAGCCTTCTGTGGAAATCGAACTTGAATTGTGATATATGTCAAAACGCACTTCAAAAGAGAGGTCAAAACATGGATCGAACAGTCGATGTGTATATGCCTTTGGACAGCCGCTCCGGACCCAACCGAGAAATTTGGCCCACGGCCAAGAAACAGTTGGAAAACCTGACTACCGTCATCAAAAAATGCGGATGGACTGCCAATATTCTCAATCCAGATCGCCCCATTGCCGGTGTAGCCCAAGGCATGCAGATTATTCAGAAAGCCAAAGGTGAGCGGTTCATCGACTTTATGGCCGGTTGGGCCTACCCCGACTTTTCTGTCAGCCCCCTCTGGCAACTGCCGGACGATGTCCCCAAATTACTGCTCGGAAGCTCCATCCCGGATTATCCAGGCAACGTGGGCCTTCTGGCAACAGCTTCCGGTACGGAACACATGGGGATTGAAACAAGCCGGCTGTACATTGAGAATTTCGAGGCTCACGATAGTTATAAGGATGCTCTTGACACTTTTTTGAAAAACGGACACTATCCTACTCCGCTCGCCAATCCCATTGCGGTTGTCATCACAAAACAAGACAGAGAGAAGGCCAAAAGCGTTGCCCGGCAGCTGAAAGGAATGATTTATGGTGCCGTCGGTCCCCGGTCCATGCAGATGTGGAACAAGATCTCCGAAGCCGACTTTCTCCAACACTTTGGAATCGCCCGTGAAGGATTCGACGGACTCCGCCTCCTGAAAATGACCGAGGCCATCGAAGACCAAAGAGCGGAGCAAGCACTCCAATTTCTTCAGAGCAAGGGAATGGACCTCCGTTTGGGAGAAAATCCGGCCCTTCACCTCACCAAAGATATGGTCCTCTTTCAGATGAAGGTCTATTTTGCCCTCTTGAGGCTGAAGGAAGAGTTCGGCCTAGACTTTATCGGCGTCCAGGACCAGCTGGACTGGATCGAACACTATCCCGCCACGGATCTGACTCTGGGAATACTGAACAACAGGCTCAGACCCGAGACCGATGGTCAAACCGTTGTCGCTGCCACGGAAGCGGACGACGGAGCCGCCATAACCATGCAAGTCTTGAAACTGATTTCCGGAGGAGAACCGGTAGGTTTCAATGATCTTCGCTACTGGGATTCCAGCAAGCGCCTCTACTGGTTTGTCAACTCAGGTGCCCTCGCTCCCTATTTCGCCCACGGCAGCCATGCGTCTCTTCATGGCTCCTGGTCGGAGCGCCAAACCCCCATGTATTTCAAGAAAGGCGGAGGGACCTGCTCAGTTGTCGTCCGCATTCCGGGAACGGTCACCTGGGCCCGATTTTCCTACCGCAACCATCAGCTCTATCTCTGCGCGGGCCGGGGTCTAACTGATGTCCCTACCGAAAGCCAGTGGCAAGAACGCTCTCGGCGCTGCAGTCCGGACTGGCCGCACTGGTACTTAAAACTCTGCGCTCCGATCGAATGGCACATCAATTCCAATCACCCCATCACGGCCCTCGGCGATCATCTGGGCAGCCTAAAGGCTCTGGCCGAAGAACTGAACATCCCGTTCGAGTGCTATGACGAATTGACACCGGAAGAATTGACTTGAAGGTCCTCTTCCATACAGCTTGGACGCAATACCAGAAATGGCTTTGCTCGCTGAAGATTTTTAACGCTATTCTCCATTCACTCTTCTCGGCGGCTGCGTAACTCGCATTTCAGCTCACCCCGGATGCAATAATCATGTGTTCCTTTGCTCCACTTCCTTTTATCTTCAAAAAGCTCAATACATACTCGCCGTCTCGTTGGATTCCCTCGAAGAGCAAATTCCAAAAGCTGGGTTAGGTTGGGACGGGGTCTTCAATGTCGCTTTATCCATTTCATGTATTTTGCCCAAACGTTATGGAAAAGAACTTTTAAGGACAACAGCGGATTCAACATCTCCGACAATCCTGGTGAATCTGGAAAAAATGACTAATTACCCTCTCCC
>CBFDBS010000268.1:0-3850 GCA_965603105.1 uncultured bacterium | reverse complement strand
ATGATGAGGGAATATTACTTGATTCAGTTGGTATATGTACTAAAATGGATATGTCTGCACGAAGGATAAAAATATGAAACGTTTGGTGTGTGTCTTTTCAACTGCCGTTATTCTATCTATTTTTCTGATCGTAGGCTGCAAAGATTCAGCCATTGACTCCTCATTATTTACAGTCGAGGTCATCGATGGTGTCAGATACGTCCATAATCATGCCCCACAACTTGGAGATACGTCCGGGATAAAACTGGAACTGCTGGGCAAAATAGGAAAACTGGAAGGCAAAGAAGAAAAAGATATTTTGTATGATCCGGTGGATGCGGCCCGGCTTCCAAATGGGGACATTCTCATTCTTGAAAGGGGCGGCTGCACCATGAAGCGATATAACAAGGATTATGAATATATTTCCTCCTTTGGACAACGAGGTCAGGGGCCCGGTGATTTTCTGTCTCCGTTTTGTTTAAGACTGAACATCAATAGGAATAAGCTCTATGTGGCAGATTCTAAAATCTCCGTATTTTCCATCGACGGGAGTTATGAAGACGGCTTTAAACCGGAAATAATCGGCGGCAGCAGTATACATGCACAATACAGAACATCCGGAATGGCAGTCCTCTCCGGATCAAGTGTAATTCTTCCGAGCCAGCCTTCGATGTGGATGGATTCAGGCGAACATAAATTATTGTCGGTTTACGATAAAAAAGGAGCGATTATCCGGTCTTTCGGTGCTGCCAAACAATATGAAAATCCGCAATTGATCTTAAACGCAAATATCGTCTATTTTGCGGTAGATAACAATGATAACATCTATGTTGCCTATGCTTGTCAAAACAGAATCAGCAAATACTCATCCGACGGTCAAATGGTTTTTTCCACCGACAGATCTCTTCCCTATGAATTGATAAATGAGACGAAAAAAGAATTATTCAAAAGCGGTGATATGGAGATGGAACTTGAATGGCCTTCAGTTACATCAGTAACGAAGGGAATTCACGTCGATTTTAAAAGCAGAATATGGGTGCTCACATTTCTCAAACAGCCCAACAGGTTCCAGACTTTTGACGATGATGAAAATTGGACTAACTGCTACAGATTCGATGTCTTCGATCCCAACGGCATTTTGCTCTTCAAGGTCCCTTTCCCGAACGTCAGGTTTGACAATTTTTCCGTTTACGACGACCGGATCTACCTGATCGATTTTCAGAATGAATCGTGTGTCTATGAATACGCAATTGTCGAAAAGAATTGAGGATATCTTTTCTCAATGAACAACTGCTACATTCTGCTTATTCATACTTCAGGCTGTCGACCGGATTGGCCCGGGCCGCCCGGAGCGTCTGGAAAGAGACGGTCAGAAGCGCCAGCCCAATGCTGACCGCGGCGGGAATCAGGAAAACCAAGACTCCGATCTCCATCCGGTAGGCAAAGCCTTTCAGCCACCGGTTGATGAAGATCCATGTTACAGGCCAGGCAATCAGGTTAGCGATCAAAACCCATTTGGCAAATTCCCGGGACATCATCAGTGTTATTCCGGACACGGAGGCCCCGAGGACTCTGCGGACTCCGATTTCCTTTGTCCTCTGTTCGGCCATGTATGAAGCCAAGCCGAAAAGGCCAAGACAGGCGATAAAAATGGCCAGGGCTGCAAACGCCCGAAAGATATCTCCCATTCTGGCTTCCGAACTGTAAAGATTGTGGAAATCGTCGTCGAGAAACCGGAAATCGAAGGGGTAGCCGGGATTCATTTCATTCCACTCTTTTTCCAAGGCACCCAGAACAGCCGAGATGTTTTCGGATCGAAATTTCACGAACATTCTTCTGAGCCAAGGGGGAAACATTTTGAACACCAGCGGCTCGATCTTTTGATGGAGAGGCTGGAAGTGGGCATCCTTCATCACACCGATGATCTGTCCATCGATGTCCCAGAACCCGAAGCGCTTGCCCACCACGGGAGGCTGAAGTCTCATTCGCCTGACTGCTTCCTCATTGACGATGAAGGCTGTTTCCGGGTCCGTGGTGAATTCCCTTGAAAAACTCCGGCCTTCGACGAGGGGAATGCCGAAAGTCTCGATGTAATCGTAATCCACAAAATCCGCCTTGATCTCCATCTGTTCATCGGGATTTTTCCCCTCCCACTCAGGTGTTCCGGGTGAGCCCTGTATACTGGATGGAAGGGACATCGCAGCCGTGACGTGAAGCACTTCGGGATTTTGGAGGAATCGTTCGCGGATAGCGCCGTACTTATCAAGAAGCTCTCCGTGAATGCTGATATGGATGATATGTTCCCGGTTGAAGCCAAGGTCTTTGTTCCTCATGTAGGACAGCTGGCGGGAAATTCCGACCGTTCCCACAATAAGAAATACGGCCAATGAAAACTGGAAAATGACGAGCGCTTTTCTGAAAAAAGGATTACTTCCGGTCGAGCGCAGCGGTCCTCTGAGAACCTGTATAGGCTTGAATGAGGAGAGGAAAAGGGCCGGATAGCTCCCCGAAAAAATGCCGGTCACGACGGCTATGCCGAAAAAACCGATCAGAAAGATGGGATTGTTCCGCCAGGCCGAGATGATCTCTTTGCCCGATAATGTGTTGAAAACGGGGAGTAAAAGCTCGACAAGAACTAAACCGGAGAAATAGGCGAAAAGCGCCATGAGGACTGACTCGCCGAAGAACTGTCGGATGAGCTGGACCCGCTCCGCTCCCACGACTTTCCTCAGACCGACTTCCTTGGCCCGGTTGGCCGAACGGGCTGTGGTCAGGTTCATGAAATTCACTCCGGCGATGAGAAGGACAAAGACGGCCAGAGCGCTAAAAATCCAGACATATTTGATATCGCCCCTGTTGCGGAGATCATGTCCCAGGTTGGAGAACAGGTGGATATCTGTTAGCGGTTGAAGGACCAGTTCATCTGTCAATTCCTCGTCATATTTCTTTAGGTAATCCGTCAATTTCCGGCTGAGATTTTCGAGAGATGAGGATGGCTCCAGCATGACGTAGGTTCCGAAGGAATTGAATCCCCAGCTCTCCCTTGTTTCTTCCCCTATGTAATCTCTGATAATGATTTCGAACGGTGACAGGAGGTCGAATTCAAGGCTGGAATTGAGCGAATCATTACGAATGATTCCCGTGACGAGGACATCGTAAGAGCCGTTGACAGTCAAAGTCTTTCCGATGGGATCTTCCGTACCGAAATATTTTGCGGCGGTTTCTTCGGTGAGGACGACGGTGTAGAATTCAGAAAAGACCGTTTCCGGATCGCCTTTGATAAGCGGAAAGGAAAACATTGTGAAAAAATCAGGATCAACATGCATGAACCTTGACTCGTTGAAACTCTTGTCTTTGTAGGTCACAAGCTGTCTCTGCCAAGTGCCGAACCGCGTGGCCCTGTTGATCTCAGGGAAATCAAGTTTAAGGGCCGCTGCCATGGGAGGAGGAGTGAGTACGCTGGTGGAGCCTTCCCTGGTGGCGGACTCGTCGAAGTAGACCCGGTAGATCCGGCCGGCGTTGACATTGAAGCGGTCGAAGCTCCATTCATCGACCACCCAAAGCACGATCAGCATACAGACGGCAAGACCTATGGCCAGGCCGGAAATATTGATGAATGAATAGCCCCTCTGCCTGCGGATCGAACGTAGGGCCGTTTTTAAATAATTCCAGACCAGGGCGGGAACGAACCTGCCGGGCCGCAGGGGCGACCGGCGGTTGAGCTTGACGAGCCGGTTCTTATTGTATTCGGCGGAAAGGCTTTCGGCCGTTCCGACTTGGTCCGCGGCTGCTTGGAACGCAGCCTCCTCATCCAAGCCCGCCTTTCTCCGGGCATCATACTCGTCTCGGAGATGAAGCTCGATATCGGCGA
>CBFDBS010000267.1:0-3865 GCA_965603105.1 uncultured bacterium | reverse complement strand
TCCTCTTCGGAGAGGGCTTCGTAATTCCCCTGCCCTTTGCTGATGATTATATCGGCCGAACGATAAACCTCGATAAATTCCTCCGAACACAGCTCGAGTATGTTGCCTGGCGCATCGCAACCCGAAGACAGGATTTCAGCCACCTTATCGATCCCCGCCTCGACTGCATCCTCGCGGACGGCATCGTTGATGATCGGCTTCTCCCGGACAACATAGATGACGGTCTTTCCGAGCTCTTCGATGAGCATGCGGTCAAACACGGTCTCGCCGGCATTATCCCCTATAAAAAGGACATTTTTGGCCGTGCCCAATGCCTGTCGAAACTCACTGTAGTCATTGACAGCAAAATCCTGATTGAGTACGGTCTTCACATCTTCCCTGATATCGAATGTTCTTGTCGTTCCAAAATCGATCACATTGCCGGCTATGGCCAGCCGGATGGCCGTCAACAGCGGATCGTCAGATGAGCGGATCCTTTTTTTCAGGTCGGGATAGAGATCGAGAGCCAGCCGGGTGCACAACTCCTTGGTCTCTTTATAGGGATCCCGGACCCCGGTCATTTCTGAAACAAGCCTGTAAACTTCCCTTCCGAAGACAGGCGGAGTGGCGTCGAGAGGCAAAGTGGGGAGGAGTTGGCAGGCACGATCAAGAATGCTCCGTATCAGCTGCTCGTCAGCCGTATGCATTCTGGCCGCGTTGAGGACCTGGGTGAAAAGACAGGGGTAGCAGTCCAAGTAGGCCTTCATTTTTCTAACGCCTTCAGTCCATCGACGATCATCTGACAATGGGAGGAAAACACGACTTCAGGAAGCTCATGAGACGAAAAATACTCAGCGGCTAGAGAATCAGATCCGGCCTGGATATCTCCGCTTGTCTTGACCTCATAACCGATGATGATCACTCTTTTATAGACCGAAGATTCCTGAGAATAGACACCGATCAATCTTGTGATTTTCCCTTTCAATCCCGTCTCCTCCTCCAGTTCTCTCAAACAGGCTGTTTCCGGAGTCTCGTCGATTTCGATGAATCCCGAGGGAAGAGCCCAGGATCCATATCCTGGCTCGACACCCCGTTTGACAAGCAGAATGTCCCCGGCTGTGTTTTTCACAAAGGCCGCCGCGCAGGGCAGAGGATTCTCATAGCGGATCCAGCCGCAGGAAGGACAGAACAATCTCGGCCGCCTTTCGATCGACCGGATATTCAGTTCGGATCCACAGATGGAGCAGTGATTGAAGGGATTGTTTTCCATAAAGAAAGGATTATAACATTAATCGTGGCGGAGGGCGACGACTGGATTCACGCGGGCCGCTCTCATAGCGGGATAGATACCGGCGATAAGACTGACAGCGACGGCAAAAGCGACGGATCCTACACACAGCCACCAGGGAAAGCTGAAATAATCAATAAAGGGAAAACCCTGTCGGGCTAGAAAATAATTGATGACCCTGTTGATAAGAAGACTGACGATCCATCCCAAACCCAGGCCGAAGACTCCGCCAATCAAACCGATCGTACTGGACTCGAAGAAAAAAATCTTTTTGACATCCCTGTCTCCGGCTCCGACCGCTTTCATGATCCCGATTTCAGAGTACCTCTCCAGAATGGACATGACCATCGTGTTGATAATGCCCAATGAGGCGACAACAATGGCGATCATACCCAGGGCAAAGAGGAACATATCCATAAAGACAAAGCCCTTCTGGAATTCCTCGAACTGATCGATGAGGGCGAAAGTCCGGAATCCCAGGTCCTCAATTTTTTTCTTGACCGGATCGATAAATTCAGGAGATGTCAGCCGCACATTGACGAGAGAATAGCCTTTTTCACCCGAGGGAGCGCGAAAGAGATCCCACAGATTTGTGATCGGTAGTTTTTTCATCCGGTCGGCTGTTCCAGGAGGGATATAAACATCACTGGCCAGCGGCGCCGGCCCTCCGAATCCCATCCGCTGGGCCACTCCGACTACGGTCAATTCATAACTCTGTCTTGAAAATGGCAGCTTGTCCCCCGAGAACATAGAGGAAAGATCCAGAGGATCGAAACTTGAAAAATCAAAAGCGAGAGTTGTCAAAGTGATCACTTTCCCGATCATTAAAGACGGATCTTTGATCTGGAATTCCCTGAGCAGGGAATCACTGACGATGACGGAATTCTCATCGGCTTCCGAAAAGGGCTGTCCTTCTCGAAGCTGCAAAATCTTGGAAGAAGAAATATCGGGAGGCACAACCTGGATGAGGTTAAAATTCTCTTGTCCCGCATAACTTACGGAGGCAGGAAACCGGATGTCCGGAAGCGCCGATTCCACACCTCTCAACTTTTGAATTTTTTGGAGAGCTTCTTCATCGAGGACTGCATTTTCTGTGCCTTCCACTGTCCTCCCTGTCACTAAAGACTGGGGATCCAGAGATCCCGTATAGACAGTGATGTAATTGAAAAGCTCGAGTTCCCGGAACCGTTCGTTCACATTTTTCTGCATGCCCTTGCCGAAAGCCACCATAGACACCAGGGCTCCGATGGCGATTACGACGCCAAATGCCGTTAAAAATGTCCTCAACTTTCTTTTCCACAGGTTGGAAAAAGAGAGGTTGATGTGGTCAGAAACTCTCATTCCGTATATACCTCAGAGACAATCCTTCCATCCTGAAGGCAGATTGTCTCAGTCGCAAACTCCGCCAGCAAAGCCTTTTCATGGGAGACCATTATAACGGTCAAACCCTGTTCTTCATTCAGACGGGCTAGAAGACGGACAATCTCATACGACGTCCTGCTGTCCAGATTTCCTGTCGGTTCATCGGCCAAAATGATACGGGGACTGTTGATCAGTGCCCGGGCAATAGACACTCTCTGTTGCTCACCGCCGGAGAGTTCGGCCGGGCGGTGGTCGAGTCTTGCGGAAAGGCCCACCATTTCGAGCATTTCCAATGCTGTCTGCCCCCTTTCTCTTTTGGGAATACCGGAAAAAAGAAGGGGAAGGCCAACGTTTTCCTGGGCAGTGTAAGAATGGATCAAATGGAATGACTGGAATATCATCCCCACTTCTTCACGCCGGTAGCGGGCCAGATCCTCTTTGTTCATCTGAGATATCTTTGTGCCCTGGACTTCGATCGAACCGGAAGTGGGGGAATCCAAACCACCGAGAAGGTTGAGAACAGTAGATTTGCCTGAACCGGACTGCCCCGTTATTCCGAAAAAGCTGCCCCTGTCAATGGATATAGACACTCCATCCAGGGCAACAACCCGGATTTTCCCGGTGGAATAGATTTTCGTCAGCTTGTCTGTGAAGACAATATTTTCGGACACGTTACCATTTGCCATCCATCCGGAATTCGGCGCTGCCCAGCCAGAATCCCGAACCGGTGACCGAATCGTGCTGCGCCTGGAGCAGATCATAATGGAATTTTTCCTCCTCGCTGATTTCCCTGAAAATCTTGGTGGCTGTCATGTCGTCAGTGTCATCAGCGGCTTTTTTGAAAAATTCGATGGCATTCTGTTCCAGCTCCATACCTATCCTCAGGGCTTCGACCTCTCCCTTGCCTTCTTCTCGTTTCATGCTTTCTTTCAGCTTGACCACTAAAGGGGCTTCTCCTCTGAGCTCTTCGTCTTTGACATACCGTTTCCAATCCTCGCTGTCCAGAATCTGGCTGAACAAATGCCCGAAGACCTCCATGTGTTTGACTTCCTCGTCAGCGAGAAAACGGAACATCTTTTTCCCCTTCTCGTGTTCGGTGACCTCAGCCGCATGCAGAAAAAACTTCCTGCCGTTGATTTCAAGCCGGATGGCTTCTTTGATTGCGTTTTCGACTTCCTTGCTGATTTCTTTCATCCTTTTCTCCTCTCATGTTGTATTCACTTATTATCTCAATTT
>CBFDBS010000266.1:0-3897 GCA_965603105.1 uncultured bacterium | reverse complement strand
GAAGTTCTCGCAGATCACCCAGTGCCTCAAGGAGATGCTCTCTCTTGTTGTTCTGTACATAAAGGAGCAAAAAACCACCCCCGCCTGCCCCGGTGACTTTGCCCCCCAATGCGCCGGCTTCGAGGGCCCGTTGGTAAATGGCATCAATCTCGGGATCGGTCACCCGGCTGGCCAGTTTCTTTTTTTCATTCCAGCCTCGATGCATCAGCTCACCGATGACATCCGGATCGCCGCCGGGCAGCTCGGCGGCGAGGCGCGTGGCATAATTTTTAAGAAGGGCAAGGATTTCTCTGTTTCTGTTCATGTTGTTTTTTTGTTCTTCGAGGACAGAAGAGGATTTCCTTGTCCTGTTCAAGTAGAAAAGGATCAGTCTTGAATTGAGCGTCTCCAGATCCTCCGCAGAAAGATTCAATTTTTCATGAGAGACCCGTCCGTCACGAAAAAAAACAAAATGACGAAAACCCCCATAAGAGGCGATGTACTGGTCCTGAATGCCGATGGGCCGGTTCAGTCTGTCGATTTCGATCGCGCACGCTTCCCGCGCCAGTCTTTCCGCATCGACCGACTCGCCCCGATAGGAATAAAGGGCGTGAAGAAGGCCGACCGTCACACTGCTCGAAGATCCCAGCCCAGAGCCTTCAGAAGGGATATCGGCCAGCGTCGTTATTTCGACTTTATTCAATACGCCGGCGTTTTTCATGCTCTCCCGGATCAAATCATGCTGGATTTCGTCGACTGTATTGACGATCTCCCTTTTAGAATAATTCAAGACGATCAAATCATCGAATCTTTCTTTTACGATTACGTAGATATATTTGTTGATGGCCGAACTGACAACTGCCCCGCCATGGTCTTTCCAAAAATCACGAAAATCCGTTCCTCCACCAGCAAAAGAAATCCGGAGAGGCGTTTGAGTAATAATCACCGTTTCTTATATCCTTTCAAGTGTGAATCGCTCACACAGCTATTTTTGCAGTCCATATTCAGTTTTATTATTTTCGACGATATTTCCAGCCATCGGGACGTTCTCCGTCTCATGGCAAATTGACCGCCAATTTTAACTTTCTTCTTCATGAAAGACAACTCCCCCTTTTTCCCCCACGGGGGGATTTTCATAGTCAGGATGATCACATGCGGCAATCCCACCAGAAAATTTCAGCATAAAAGAAAATGAGGACTATCTATCAGCCCTCATATCCATCGGGATGTGCCAGATGCCATTCCCAAGCAGAAGAGACGATATCCTCAAGGCTCGCATAAGAGGGATTCCATCCCAGATCCTGACGAACCTTTTGCGCTGAGGCCACCAGGCGGTCCGGATCTCCGGGTCTTCTGGCCATCAATTCAAAAGGAATTGTCTTCCCCGAGATTTTTTCAACCGTCCGCAGCACTTCGAGATTCGTGAATCCATTTCCATTGGCCAGATTGTATTTTTCATTCGTCTTTCGATCCAGGTTGTCAAGAGCCTGAATATGAGCGAGAGCAATGTCGAGGACGTGGATATAATCCCTGACACACGTGCCGTCCTTTGTCTTATAATCCGAGCCAAAAATCCCGATTTTATCCCTCTTGCCGAGAGCCGTCCGAATGAGCAGCGGTATCAAATGTGACTCATTGTGGTGGTCTTCGCCCAGGCTTTCGGAGGCACCGGCTGCGTTGAAGTATCTGAATGAATTGATCTTGAATCCATAAGCGGCGGTGTACCAATCCAGGATTCTCTCAAAAATGGCCTTAGATTCTCCGTAGGCATTGATGGGATTGATGGGATGCTTTTCATCGATGGGAAGGGACTCGGGATTCCCAAAGACCGAAGCCGAAGAGGAAAAAATCATCTTGGTGCACCGAAACTTTCTCATGGCCTCCAGCAGTGTCAGTCCGCTCACAATATTGTTCTCAAAAAAGGGAAACGGATCCCTCATCGACAACTCGATGGTGGCCAAGGCGGCAAAATGCATAACGGCGGCTATCTCCTGCCTGTCAAAAATCTCATCCAGAGTTCTTCTGTCTCCGATGTCCCCTTGAATAAAATGGGCCTCGGGGACTACGGCCTTCCGGTGCCCTTCTTGGAGGTTATCGATGACGACGACCTCGTGGCTTTGACGAATGAGCTCTTCGACACAGATGGAGCCGATGTAGCCGGCCCCCCCGGTGACAAGAATTTTCATGGCTGACTTCTCTCTCCTGCGGAATAGAGATGGCGGATATAGGAAAAAAGAATATGCGCGAAAGCCAAATGGCTGTCTTCAATCCTCTGCATATTTTCCGTTTTGACCATGACAGTCTTCTGGGCGATTTCAGCAAGCTTTCCTCCGGGCAAGCCAGTCATCCCGATGGTCACTCCTCGATGCTCATTCACATAATTGACGGCGTTGACTACACTCATCGAATTCCCGCTTCCGCTCAAGGCGATCAGGACATCTCCATCTTGGAGCAAACACTTGAGCGCCTCCA
This sequence comes from uncultured bacterium, assembly GCA_965603105.1. GTDB lineage: Bacteria > Acidobacteriota > Aminicenantia > Aminicenantales > Aminicenantaceae > CBFDBS01. The sequence continues at coordinate 1,446 of CBFDBS010000266.1, read as the reverse complement.
CAAAACACTGTTCATAGCCGATATCATTGATCCAGGCCGTGAGCTGAGACACATTATCGGTCAACGAAATGGCTTTGAACCGTTTCAGCCCGGGATATCCTGAAATCTTCGACAGATCGTTGGACATATGCGATGCCGTGGCCGCGCTTCCTCCCTGTCCGCAGAAAAAGACCGTTTTTCCCTGCGCATTGGCCCGGAGCAGAATCTCAGTGATTTCTTTCAGATCGTTCTTTTCGAACGCATCCAAAGCATTTCTCAAATCTACGAGATAGGAATCCATGAAATTCTCTATCCCGCTCAATGTCAAGTCTCTATCCATCAGTAAGCACCTGTTCCTTTCAAAACAACCGGCAGCGTTCTTAACATTATAATCATATCTCCCCACAAAGACCAATTTTCCACATAATGGATATCGAGCTTCGCCCTCTCTTCGAAAGGGATGTCCTGTCTCCCAGAAACCTGCCATAAACCGGTCAGCCCCGGTCTTACGGACAGCACTCTGTCTCTCTGCTTTCCACACCTCTGCAGCTCCTGTTCGGTCATTATACGTGGCCCCACTAGGCTCATCCGGCCTTGGAGAACATTGATCAGCTGCGGAGTTTCGTCGAGACTGTACTTGCGCATGAAATAGCCCTCGGGGGTGATTCTGGGATCCTCCTTCAATTTGAATCTGACCAGAAATTCTCTCATCAAATTTGGATTTTTGGCCAGTACTAAATCGGCATCCTGAACCATAGTCCGGAATTTCAAGGCAAAAAAAGGAACATTGTCTTTCCCGACAACCCGCCTGTGGAAAAACGCGGGGCCTTTGGAATGGATCCGAATCACCAGCGGCAGGATGATGAACATGGGAGACAGAACAAGAAGCCCCAAAAAAGCCAGAACGACATCCAGTAATCGTTTCAGAAACAGCTGCAATCCTTTACTCATGTCTCGAGTGCTGGCTTGTTTGATAGTCATCGATTATTTCTCTGTAAAAACGTTCCAATTCTCTTGTTTTATCCTCCCAGTCGTAAAATCTTTCAATATAATCACGTGCATTCTTTTGAAGAGTCCGTCTCAGGGATTCATCTTCGAAAAGCCTGCACACATTCTCGGCGAACTGACGCGGACCAGCGGCCTCAAGGAATGGGGGCTCCGTTGAGGGTTTTAAGAAACGAGTTGTTTCAGGATAAACCACTGCGGGTTTGGCCATGGCCAGTGCTTCTAAAAGTTTGTTTTGGATGCCGACGGCAACTCTCAACGGACAAACAACGATCTCTGCTTTCTTGAGAAACGGTCTGATATCCTCGACCCAACCTGTGACTTCGATGCCTTCCTTTTTACCCAGATTTCTGATGTCCTGTGACGGATTCGCACCGACGATGGTGAATTTGGCTTCCGGATTTTTCTTTTTTATCAGGGGGAAGACGTCTTCGACAAAGTGTTTGGCGGCCAGCGCGTTGG
>CBFDBS010000265.1:0-3899 GCA_965603105.1 uncultured bacterium | reverse complement strand
CCTCGAGTTGAGTCAGAAGTGTTCGCCCTTTGGCTTGAAGTGCGCCATGAACGACCGAAGCCTCAAGATCCGGATTTTCGATCATTGCGGCCAACGAGATGTCCTTTAAATCCTGATTGGTTTCTTCTTCACGGGAAAGACCCCGCCCGGCTTGCCGGAGCATTGTTAGGGGGGGGGCCACACGTTCCCGCAAGTAGGATTCGATGGCATAACTGAGAACGGGCCAATTTGAGGAAAACACCTGTGAGGTGAATGAGAAAAAATTGGGGAAGAGTTCAAATTGAGGTTCGATATCGGTCGGGAATCTTAGCCACAGTCTGATTTGCCTCATCATGTTGCGGGCGTTGGCCTGAGGTGCCATCAAATTCCCTCTAATAAAGCGGTTCAGCAGGCCCCTTTGGATTTGTGCGGGACTTTGATTGGCTCTTTGTCTCATCCTCTGTGCCTGCTGGGAGGAAATACGGAATTCTGGTCCTGAGCAAATCGTTCCCATTTCCGGGAGAAAAGTGAGCTGGGGCTGGACCGTTTCATGGGCCACTGTCCAGAGACGTTGATAGCTGTAGATGTGTATGGGGACCTCGACAAGCGAGAGCCGATTGTAGGGATAGTCCAAACCAAGCATCACTTCGTACTCATCCTTCAATTGTTTGATGAGTTCCGGGAGCTGTTCTCCGATTTCATTCAAGAGTGGAGTGAAATAATCGTGGCCCGGCCGCACATAAAGAGAATAGGTGATGTTGTCGACATCGATCTCTTGATGTTGGTAGGAGCCGATGGTAAGGGATATTTTTGGCAGCAAGACTTCAGGCTTGAAAAAGTGTTGAATTGTGTTGTCTTGGGACCGTGTTTCAGACTTCCCCTGAGAGATGGCCGTTAAACCTTTGGGAGTTGTGACTGTTAAAGTGTATTTGGAATAACTGGGAGCGGCCAAAGCCGGATAGGCAACACCCGGAGGAAGGCCGGAAATCGGGTACCAGCCGCTTTCCGGAGTGAGGTGGACAAAATCGGAGGTGACTAAAGCGTAATGTTTGGGAATATCGTAAATCCATAGCCTGTACTGGCTTTCGACGCGCTTGTTGTCGATATCGAGAAAACAGTAGCGTTCATCTATTTTTCCTGAGTAGGATAAAGTCAAGAAGATTGAATCCTCTGAATTGATCGACTGTGTTGGTGTCACATGAAGAAGATGGTTGTCCTGTCGAAAATTGAGTGATCCGCTGCCGTGGGAGACCGATTCGACTCTCAAACCCGGATTGAGTGTCAGCAGGATGGTATCGAGAGGAGATTGGGTTTCATTGAACATCTCTAATTGAGCCGTGACGCTGATTTCTTCTCCTATGTGCTCGAGTTGAATATTATAGCTGCGAACCGCGGTTGTCTGGATTTCTCGGAACTCCTGGCTGGAAGTCCTGAGTTGTTGGCGGAATGTTCTATCGGCATATTTGCCGTTTGTGTAGCTGAATCCAAGGATCAAGGCCAATACCAAACATCCAATGGACAGAGATCCTGTCATTGTATTCGAGAGCGCCGACTGCCTCAGCCTTTTGAACAGCAGGGGGGAAATAAAGATGAGACTCAAGCCCAAAAACATGTAGGACAAACGAATGAGCAGAACTGAATGGACGTTTCCCAGGCCGATAAAATCTGAGTACATAAGAGGCAAATAAAATGCATAGGAATCAAAAAGACCAAAAATCGGGGCCCCCAAGAAGACCAGAACCAGGAAAGAATAGGCCAGAAGGAAAATGAAAACCACAGCCTGACTTCGCAGCAGCGAGGACAGAAAGAATGACAGCCCAATCATAAAAATCAAGGTTGGCAGGCAGATCAACAATGTGTACAGGATATAGGGCTGCAGGGCAAAAAGGGTGCTTGAGAAAAAGAAGTGAACGACAAAAGTGATCAATAACACGACAATATTTAACAGCAAAAATACAGAAAAAATGCCCCCCGCTTTTCCCAGAAAATATTCCACGTTTGAAAAGGAGCGGGCAAAGACAACTTGAACGGAATCGTCTCTTCTGTCACGTTTGAAAAATTCGGTGGCCATAAAAGCGACGATGATTCCCTGGAAGATATTAAAAAGTTTGAGGCTGTTTAAGGGGAGAGAACCGGAAAGAGAGCTGAGAAAATAGGGCGTGGAAATGGATGGCGAGGCGATGACAATACAAACAAAGGTAAAGATAATCAAACCGAGTCCCGAAAAAATGCGAAATCCCCATGACCGCAAAAGCAGTCTGGCTTCATAAAAGGCGATTCGTCCGATAAAGTAAAGATTAATCATGATCTTTTCCTTCTAGGATGTTGCTTGACCAATAGTCTTCTTCTTGAAGCTCTCTAACGCCAAGGGTTTGCATAAAATACACATAGGCGTCCTCTAAATTGGGATCGGTCTGGACGGCTTCTCCCCCCTTTATATTTTCAGCCACAACACGAAGTTCGTACCCGTCTTTGGAGGGGACGGTGGAGATAACAGTGTAGTCTTCTTTCAATCGATCCAGTTTTGCATGTGAGGCCTTCAACTTCCATACTTTTCCTTTGGCCGTGTTGATCAATTCTTCGGGCGTGTTGTGAAAAACGATGTTTCCCGAATTGAGAAGGGCCACACTGGAGCATGTGGATGAGATGTCTCCCACGATGTGAGTGGAAAGGATGATGATTCTTTCTTCACGGGAAAAATCTGACAACAAACTGCGGAATTTTACCCTTTCTTCAGGATCGAGCCCTGTTGTTGGCTCATCTATAACCATAAATTTCGGCCCGCCGATTAAGGTTTGAGAAATACCTAGCCTGCGTTTCATGCCTCCGGAGAGTTTGCTGGCGCGCCGGTCACGCACTTCAAACAGACTCACATCTTCCAGAAAGCGGTCGACTTTATCCATTCTGGCACTTTTTTTGTGTTTTTCGTTGAGGGAGGCCGTATAATCGAGAAACTCCCAGACTTTAAGCTTTGAAAACCGGCTGAAATTCTGGGGGAGATATCCTGTCATCCGCCGGATTTGCTTGCGGTCTTTCTGAAGATCTAGTCCGTCGATGGTAACATCTCCAGAAGTGGGTTTTAGGAGAGTGACCAGTATGCTCATCAAAGTAGTTTTTCCGGCGCCGTTGGGTCCGAGAAGGCCAAAGACACCGTTTCCGATCTCAAGGTCGATGTCTTTGAGAGCATATGTTCCTCTGCTATAGGATTTTGTCAGTTTTTGAATGGATATCTGCAATTTTTCACCTTTTCCTGAATGTGTTCGAAGAATGAAGGTTCATCTTTTTAGACAGTCTTTCCTCGATTTTCTTTCATCGACGATAAATATTCAAGATGGAAATTGGGGACAGGCCCCAATTTCCTGCATAAGGAGCTTAAACCACGATTTGGAAAAGAATCATCGAGAATAATGGAATATATACTGTTTAGGGGGCTTACGGCCGAGTGAAAATTGAGATTGAGAAAATTCATTCGATTGTTCAATTCTGTTTTGTTTCTGTGATGTCGGCCAATTGAACGGTGGCCCAGATTTTGACACCTTGCTGCATGCCAACCGCTCCTCCAGGGCCTCCACGTCCACCCATACTGCCACCCATGCCGCCGGCTCCGCCCATGCCACCACCCGCACCACCTCGGCCGCCCATACCTCCGCCCATACCTCCGCGTCCGCCCATATTGCCCGGTCTTTGGCTCATTTCCATTTTGGGGACTTCCAGGCCCACGCCGATGAGCAATTTATCTTGGGCTCCAATTGTGAAGGGGAAATCCGGGCTGTCTAACAGAGGGATTTTGGCTTCATAGATGAGCAATCCACTCGCACTGTTTAAACAGAGTTCGATCCCTTTCAAGTTGTCCAGGAAAAGTCGCAGAGGCTCCTTTTGGCCGGCTTGAAGGATTTCCATCTCATCCAAATTCGGCTGGA
>CBFDBS010000264.1:0-3907 GCA_965603105.1 uncultured bacterium | reverse complement strand
ATAATGTGCTCAACGTCAGGCACTGATAGGTGGTCAATGGGGAGTTTGAGCTTACTGAAGGAAAACTCGTAGGCACAATGTCAATCGAAGAGCTCGACATGACTGGCTACGCCACCTGCTCCAAAAAATAACAGCTCTCTATCCTCCCGCCTAAAGCGTCAGTCTGCGGCGACAGCTTTTATGAACAATTCAGGTTATTATATGTCTTCGTTCCCCCCTTCCTGTTGATCCAGATCGGGGTGTTTGAGATGGAAGTCGGTGGCATCCTGGAAGGCTTTGGCCAGACGCAGAGTTTTTGACTCGGCGAAAAGGTTTCCGATAAAAGTGATGCTGGTCGGGGTGCCGTTTTCCCGGAAGCCGGTGGGAACGATGACCGCGGGGTGGCCGGTGAGGTTTGTCAGACCGGTCATAGTCTGCGTCGGTGTGACCACTACGTCGAACTCCTTCATTTGTTCAGCCATTTTCTGCATGAGCAGTATCCTGGCTCTGTTGGCCTGAATATACTCGACGGCGGGAACAAAGCGGGCCTGCCGGAATGTGTTCGGCCAGGAAGATCCGGATTGACGGACAAGAAGGTCATCCCTGTTGCTTCTTGTCAATTCATCGAAAGCCGCGGCGGATTCTGTGCTGAGAATGAAGTTGAGTGTGTTGACGGGAAAATCCGGTGTTTCAAAAGGAACAAGACGGACACCGAGGGACTCGAGGATTTCCAATGTTTTTTCATTGTTTTCTTTCTGCTGGGGGTCTCTGCCCTTTGTATCCCTTTCGAATGCGGCTTTCAGATATCCGACGCGGATCCGGCTCAGATCCATTTCCGGATCCCAGTTGAAAGGAGTATCTAAGACAGATAAGTCCAGTCCGTCCGGCCCGTAAATGGCGTTGAACACCAGAGCGCAGTCCTCGACCGACCGGCAGATGGGGCCGATTTTATCCATGCTCCAGCTGAGGGCCATCGCCCCGCTGCGGCTGACGCGGCCGAAGGAGGGACGCAGGCTGGATGCTCCACATCGAGCTGAAGGAGAAACGATCGATCCCCGTGTTTCGGTCCCGATGGCAAAGCCGACGAGTCCGGCGGTTGTCGCCGCCGCAGGGCCGGCAGATGAGCCGCTCGATCCCTGTTCCGGGTTCCACGGATTTCTCGTCCTGCCGCCGTACCAGACGTCTCCCATCGCTAGAGCACCGAGAGTCAACTTGGCCACCAAGACGGCTCCTGCCTCTTCCAGCCGCCTGACGACTGTTGCATCTTCGTCGAGAATCTGATCCTTGTAAGGTTCGGCTCCCCAGGTGGTACGAATGCCCTTGGTGGACAGCAGGTCCTTGGCCCCCCAGGGGATTCCGTGCAGTGGACCCCGGTAGAGGCCGGCTTCGATCTCCTCATCGGCTTTTTTGGCCTGGGCAAGAGCCAGGTCCTCGGTCAAAGTGATGATGCATTCCAGACGGAAACCGTATTTTTTCAGCCGGTCCAGGTATAACCGAGTCAGTTGGGTGGATGTGATCTGGCGTGTCTTGATGAGTTGGGCGAGGGCTGTCACGGGAAGGAAGGCCAGTTCCTCAGGGCTGGATGGCGGGCGGAGATTTTCATCGGCTGAATATCGAAAAGGCAGGCGTTCACTTTCTAATTCCATACCGGGAATGAGCGGATTGAAAACAAGAGCCGGTGCTAAGGAGTTCGGGATGTCGATAGTGCGCAGGCTTTGATAGCCGGGAAGGCTGCGCTCGATCCTCTCGACTATCATCTTCCGCTCCTGGGAACTGAACTCCAGTCCGATGATTTTTTCATAGGCTTTAAGGTCCCTGACCGTGATTTTCTTTCTGTTCTTGAGAGAAAAGAAGGCGAAGGCCCCACCTAAAATCAGCAGAGCGACGAGATTGAGGATAAAAATAGTCCGTAGACCGGCAGATCCCTTAGAGCCTTTGCGAGATAAAGCCATGTTCCTGTCCTCCTTTTGAAAGTGATTCCAATTTATCCGAATCCTGCGGAAAGAGACAAATCAGGATTGGTTTCTTTTCAGCCTGGAAATAAGAAAAAAAACGGCTCCTCCGGCAGCCAGAGAACAGAAAATCCACAGGGCTTTAAGGCGGATGTCCGTCAAGCGGCTCAAGATGTGGATAACAAATCCGAAAAAAATCAGTGATGCTGTAACTAGAAGAGACAGTATCAAAGGCCAGAAGAGGACGGGCAGGCAGCCCTCCATCTCCTCTTCCGTGTCTCCGTTCGATTCTCCCGGAGGCTGGGTTTGTCCCGCCTGCCAGTAGGGCTTCCCACAGTCCGGGCAGTTCGAAGCGTCTTCATCGAGGGGACTGCCGCAGTGGGGACAGGTGTTCATGGCTTGCCGGATCGTTCGAGTATTCCCCCCTCCCGCGCGTCCGCTCTTTTGAGCAGCAGGGCGAAAATCAGTCCGACGAATCCTAGGCTGGCGAACATCATCATGCTTGAGGTGTAGCTTTTGGTGATGTCGCTCAGGAGGCCGTTGAGAAGTGGAAAAAGAGCAAGACCTACATTCTGAACAGCGGTCATCATTCCGAAGGCTGTTCCCACCCGTTCCTCGCGGACGATAAGCGGGATGGACGGCCACATGGCGGCAGGGACAAGGACGAAGGCCGCACCTAAAGCAATCATGGGATAAATGGGCCAGATTTTTGTCAGTCCCATGAGGGAGTGGCAGGGGATCATAATCAGAGAGCCGACGATCATCAGTGTCGCCCGCTTCCCTATCTTATCAACAAGCCGGCCGGCGAAAGGCGCGAAAATCATAGAGGCGAAAATGATGATCGAGCTTATCCCTCCCGCCGTGCTGAACATATGAGTAAAACTGTTGAAGACCTGACTCATAAAGCCGCCCGATGATGTTGCAACTTTGGCAATTCCCCATTTTTCGACGAAGAAATTGGGGGCCAGGCTGGTGAAGGGAAAAATGGCCGAATAAAAAGTCATACACAGCAGGGTTACGTACCAGAACGTGGGTTTCAAGTCCTTAATGTCTTTGAAGACAATTTTTTCTTCGGTGCTTTCATCCCTCAATTTGAGCTCACGTTCACCCCGTCGGTCCATGAAAATGTAGATGAAATTGGCCACGAGGGAAATGACACAGGCAAAGACAGCGACAAGCAGGCCGTAGCGGAAGCTTCCGAAGTAGCTGGCAAAAAGCTCTCCCGTGTTGAAGGCGAAGAGGCTTCCCAGCCGGCTCACTGTCAAGGCTATGCCAAAGGAAAGGGCAAGTTCCTTGTTTTTGAACCAGCGGGCCAGGATGGCGCTCTGGGCCACAATCAGGGGTTCCGAACCTGCCCCAAAGATAAACCGCCCTAAAAAAAAGATAGGAATACTCTTGGCGCTCCAGACTATGACGGCGCCTGTAAGAACCAGAATGGAAAAGATGAGGCTGGCTTTCCGTGTCCCCAGTTTATCGGTGAAAATTCCGCCGAAGAGAACGAGCAGGATGGCGGCGACATGATAGAATGTGAAAAAAGCTCCCACCGTGCTCCTAGAGAAGTTTAGTTCTGTGACTAAGGTGTCAGACAATCCCGAAACGATATCGTAGGCGAAATAACTTCCAAAACTGAGAGCGGCGACGAAGAGAAGCAGCGTGAATCGGTAAAGAGGACGAGAGGGGTGAAAGGTCCCTATAGTTTGATTCGTTTCTGTCATCATGGGAGTCTTTCCTTTCCGTGATCTGAGTCGATGAAGCGCTTATATCACAGCCAGAATTGCCTTGTCAATTGAAGGTTGGTTCTATGACAAAAAGTGTGATCATTATTTATTTAGCTCATTGATAATAAAAGTGAATCAGAGAGGATATCGGCGCTCCGGTAAGATTTTATACGCCATTTCTTCATCGCCCTGATTCACTTCCCACAAACCGAAGGATCCCTTGATTTGTTGGTCATTTATCACACTTTTTGTCATAGA
>CBFDBS010000263.1:0-3928 GCA_965603105.1 uncultured bacterium | reverse complement strand
ATGATTTTTCTGGCCGCTTCGAGTCCCTCGGCGTGGGTCTCGAATTCGTTATCGAGTTGGAGTTGGTAGAGTTTTTCCAAGATCTTTCCCATGGGCGGGCCCGGCTTGATGCCCATTTTGATCAGGTCACGGCCCTGGATCAAAGCCTGGATGGTCTCTTTGGAAACGTTCATTTCTTTGAATTTATTCAATAGCCAAAGCCCCTCTCTGTCCAAACCGTCCACCGGTTTTTCGTCCCGTCCGGCCCTGTCGGCGGCGTCAAGAAGAACGACGAGTTCGATCTCCCCTCCGACTCCCGCGGCAAGGCGGTTAAAGGCTTTTTTAGTCACGGAATCCCTGTTCTGCCAGAGTTCTGATGCCCTGTGGTGGGTTTTGATGAGGGATAAAGCTGTCTTTCTCAGATCGAATCCCATCCAGGAATGGATTTTAAAGCGGTCGAAAACATCACTTGTCGTTCTTTCGCTGGCTATGTCATGGCCGTAGTTGGTGATGACCATCCGTCCCCGCTTGAATTCCCAGCTGGCTGTGGCCGCTTTGCCCACGTCGTGAAAAAGAGCGGCGAGGAGTAGAGCCAGTTTTTTTCCTTCTTCCAGACCGAAGGCTTCGGCCAGTCTCTTGGCTTGATCCACGGTTATTTTTGTGTGCTGCCAGACAGTATGATGACCGTGGCTGTCTTTTTCGGGATGGAAAAGAGCATCCTGAATGGAAAGAGAGAGCCTGTAGAGTTCCGGAAAAAGCTGCCTCAAGGCGCTCAGTCGAAAGAGTTCTTCCAGTCCCACCGATGGCTGAGGGGATTCCAGCAGGATTCTGTACATTTCATCGTTGATCCTCTCAATACTGAGGCCGGATAACTCTATGCTCTGGGAAATGGTGTAGATTTCGGGATCCACAGCAAAGCCGAGGACGGAAGCAAAACGGGCCGCGCGAAGCACACGCAAGGGATCTTCGGGAAAAGCCTGAGGATTGGTCAGCTTGAGGATTCTGTCTTCGATGTCTTTTTTCCCTTGGAAAGGATCGATCATCGTTCCGTCGCTGAGCCTCAGAGCGATACTGTTGCACTTGAAATCCCTCCTCTCTAAATCTTTTTCGATGGGAATGTTGGGATCGCTTTTAACAATGAAGTCCTTATGCTTCCGGGTCCCGGTTTCCTTAGGTGTGTCGGTCCTCGGCAGGGCGATGTCGAAAGTCCGTCCTTTTTTGATGAATTTGATGATGCCGAAACTCTTGCCGACCAAGTCCACTCTTCCGAAAGGTTTGAGTGAGTCGACGATATCTTCGAGGGAAAAATGAGTGATGAGGATGTCGACATTATCCGCGTCCGCCATCCCGGGATTGAGAAATAGATCGCGGACATATCCTCCCACGGCGTATACATTGCGCCCGAACTTTTCGACAAAAAACTCTCTGTCGCGGAAAGAGGTGTTCTCCAGGCGGCTTTTGTTTTTGGGCTTATCCAATGTTTATGCGGAGCTCTTTTCCTTGGAAGTTTACCCCGTTTTCTCCCACAAAATCAACTCATGTTGAATTTTAGGGGAGATAAATGTATCCTAAGTGTTCGACTTGTGGAAAAATAGGCCATGAAAAAACGATTTTTGACGGCACTGATATTGACTCTAACGTTGATTTCTTTCTCTGAAGCCGGGACGCTGGACAAGGACCTCACATTATCGCTTGAAGCCCGGCAGGTTGAAAATCTGACGCCGGAGTCGTGCAGCTTTGTCGTCTATATCAATATTGAAAATACATCATCGAAACCGTATTTCCTGACCCGTTACAGATACCGCTTCATCGCGGAAGAGAAGGAGTACCTCCAGTTGAACAGGATCCTTGGGGAGGGATTGGAAGTGAGTCCTGCGACGAAGACCATGATTGCCATCCCGGTCAAGATCACCTACGAAAATCTGTTCCAGGCGATAGAAAAAACGAGGAATCTGGATAAGGTTTCCTGTTATCTTATGGGAGAGCTGTTCTTTGGTGACGGGAAAAAGGACCGCGGCAGCCTGCCAATCGCCTATTCGGGGGAATTTCCGATCTTCAAAACACCCCAAGTCGAACTCCTCGAACTCAGAGCGAACTCGGTGTCTCTGGGAGGGGCGGATCTTGATTTTCAATTCAAGTTTCTAAACAGCAATGGCTTTGATCTTCGTGTGGATGATATCAAATACAGTCTGAAATTGGATAACCTCTCTATTTCGGCGGGCCGGATTGAGGGCGATAAAGACATCGCCGGGAAAGGGGAGAAGATCTTTTTCCTGCATCTGCTTATTAATTATTTCGATGTGGGACAGGATGTCCATGCCGTTCTTCAGAAAGAGGATGTGGTGCTGCTGTTTGAAGGAGACATCGAGTTCCGCACCAATTGGGGGCGCATGGTGATTCCTTTTGAACGGAATGAAAAAATCACCATCTCCAAAAAGAACTGAGGGTATCCAAAAGTCCCATTCCTGATGAGCCTGGATAATTCACGAAATGATAAGTGTCATCATCCCCACTCACAACAGGGCGGAGTTCCTCAAAGAAGCCATTCAATCCGTTTTGGATCAAGATGGCTTTGACTTCGGAGGCCGCAATAGTGACTGCGAGCTGCTGGTGGTTGATGATGGCTCCACCGATGACACCAGAGGTGTTGTCGAATCCTTTGAGGCTCCGGTAGTCTATCATTACCAGGACCATCAGGGCGTGAGCGCGGCCAGGAATTTCGGCCTCAGAAAGACAAGGGGGGAATTTGTGGCTTTCCTGGATTCGGACGATTTGTGGAAAAAAAACAAGCTGGGAGTCCAAATGAGCTTGATGAAGTCCATGCCTCAAATCATGGTTTGCTACACCGAGGAGGTATGGATCAGGAGAGGGACGGTTGTCAATCCGCGAAAGAAGCATCAAAAATATTCGGGTTGGATATTCGACAAGGTTCTCTCCATCTGTCTCCTCAGCCTCTCCTCCGCTCTGTTCCGGAGAACGGTTTTTGAGGAAGTCGGCGGATTTGACGAGGATCTTCCTGCCTGTGAGGACTATGATTTAGGGCTGCGTGTGGCGCACAGATACCCCATCCATCTGATTTCCACACCCCTTATCATCAAGCGCGGGGGACATGCCGACCAGCTGTCACACAAGTTCTGGGGAATGGACAGGTTCCGTGTCAGGGCTCTGGAAAAGGCCCTTCTGCTCGACCTGACCCCCCAGCAGCAAGAACAGGTCCGCCGGGAGCTGATCAAGAAGTGTCGAATTTTGGTGAGCGGCTTTGAAAAAAGAAACAGGAAGTCAGAAGCGGAACACTATTCCCGACTTCTGCAAAAATACCAGATCGAACAGGAGGGAGTATGAGTGTCCTTGAAGTTATCAGGAAGAGGAGAAGTACCCGAAAATACAAGCCCGAATCAATTCCGGATGACGTCCTCCGGAGGGTGATGGAGGCTGCCCGACTGGCTCCTTCCGGCAAGAATCTTCAGCCGTGGCATTTTGTCGTCGTTAAAGACCAGGATATGAAGGAACGGCTGGCTGTCGCTTCGGCCCACCAATCATTTATCGCCGATGCTCCGGTGATTATTGTCGCTTGCGCTTTTCCGGAAAATTCCTACGCCAAGATGGGTCGGTACATGAAGTCCTGGCCGGTGGATGTGGCCGTCGCCGTCGACCACCTCATGCTCCAGGCGGAAGAGGAAGGCCTGGGAACATGCTGGATCGGATCTTTCCACGAAGATGAAGTCAAGTCGCTCCTCGAGGTGCCCGAAGATGTCAGGGTTTTAGCCTTGACTCCGCTGGGTTATGCGGATGAAACGCCCCGGGACAGGGGAAGAAAGAACCTGGAAGAGATTGTCTCCTGGGAAAAATTCAAGCGGCCAGTCCCTTCTCCATAAAAACAGCCTAAAGCAAAAGAATTGGGGACAGGCCCCGATTTTTCACTGGGACTGTCCTGAACAGGGACTGTCCC
>CBFDBS010000262.1:0-3947 GCA_965603105.1 uncultured bacterium | reverse complement strand
CCCCAGTTGCGGACGAAAATGTTTTTGAGAATTCTATTCATTGGACTTTTATCTTAAATAGTCGAGTAATTTTTCCTTGAGCTGATGCTGGTCTAAATTCTGTTGAAGACGGCCTTTGATGGCCAGAGAAACGGCTCCTGTCTCTTCGGAGACGACAATGATGGCCGCATCCGTCTCCTGGGAGAGGCCGATGGCCGCCAGATGGCGTGTCCGGGTCAGGAATTTCTTCCCCAGATTGTGGGCGGCAGGCAGCGGCAGCAGGCAGCCGGCAGCCAGAATCCTGTTTCCGCGGACGATGACCGCTCCGTCGTGCATGGGGGACAGGGGGAAAAACAGGCTGACGATGAGGTCTTTGGTGACATCGGCGTCTATCTTTGTCCCTCTTTCGGCATAGTCCTGGAGTGAGATGTTGTTTTCCAGAGCGATGAGGGCGCCGATTTTTTTTTGGGCCATATGGTCCACGGCCCGGAAGATATCTTCCGCTTTTTCCTTGAAGTCTCTGTGGGCCAGGGGATTCCAAAGTGGCCGCGAACCGATGGATGTTAAAAAACGCCTCAACTCCGGGGCGAAGAGGACGATTATGGCGATAATCAGATAGTTGATGAAAGTGGCGATCAGCCAGTTGGTGACATAGAGCTGTCCCCACTGGGAGACAAGATAGAGAACACCGACGATGGCCAGTCCTAAAGCCATTTGATAGGCTTTTGTGTCTTTGATCAATCTGAAAAAGGAATAGATTATCATGGTCACGAAGATGATATCGATGAGATCGCCGAGTGTGGCGCGCGAGAGGGCATCGATCATATTAGCAAACATAGGGCTGCTTTTTCTCCTGTCCAGAGTTCATAGAATCCTGACATCCGTTTCCGTTCAAAATGGCTTCTGTAACGAGAACCGCTTTTCGAGTCGCCGCCACATCATGGACTCTCAGGATGTGTGCTCCGTTGTTAACGCTCAGGACTGCGCCCGCCAGACTTCCTTCCATCCGGTCTTGAGGAGGATCATTCAAGATTCGGCCGATGAAGGATTTCCGGGAAAGTCCGGCGAGAATGGGGCGGTCGAATATATCCAGGAGTTTCAGATCGCGGATCAGGCTGAGGTTATTTTCGAAATTTTTCCCGAATCCGATGCCCGGATCGAGGATGATTTTTTCCCTTTCCATACCCGAATCGAGGGCGGTCGCTATACGTTCGGAAAAAAAGGCTTTGATTTCTTCCCAAAAGCTATCATAAACGGGATTGTCCTGCATGGATTTGGGGACTCCCAACATGTGCATGATGATTGTGGGGACGTTTTTCTCGCTGGCGAGGGGCAGCATTTCTGGATCGAACCTGAAGGCGCTGATGTCGTTGATGATGTCGGCCCCGGCCTCAAGTGCCCTTCGGGCAACTTCAGCTTTGGTGGTGTCAATGGAGAGGAGGGAATCCGTTTTTTCCTGGAGTTCGGAAACAACGGGAATGACACGCCTCAATTCTTCTCCGGTTGGGATCGGATCGGACCCGGGACGGGAGCTTTCTCCGCCTATGTCGATTATATCGGCCCCTTCCACCGAAAGCCGGAGGCCCTGCGCAACGGCCGCTTCCCGGCTGTAGAACAAGTTTCCATCCGAGAAGGAATCGGGTGTGACATTGAGGATGCCCATGATCCAGGTCCGGTGGCCTAGAATATGATCTTGACCGTTGACCTGAAGATGTACCTCTTTTCTCAATGTTTATGCTTTAGCGGAAGCCGGTTTGACGGCTGGACGTCTTTTCTTTATCTCTTTTTTCTTCACTTCTTTTTCTGCTTTAGTCTTTGAATTGTTCTTGTTATTTTTCGGCAGCCTCTTCCCCTTGAGAATAGCTTGGATTTCGTTCGAGGAAAGAACCTCTCGTTCCAGCAGTGCTGCGGCCATCCTTTTCAGTTTTTCTCGATTGTTTTCCAGGAGCTCGTTGGCCCTCTTGAAATTTTTATCGATGATGTTTTTTACTTCGTCATCTATGCGTTCAGACGTTTTTTCGCTGAAGTTTTTGTGCATGGTCAGGTCTTTACCCAGAAAGATAAGGTCGTCCCGTTCGCCGAAAGTAAGGGGGCCGAGATCGGACATGCCGTACTGGCAGACCATTTTGCGGGCGATGTCCGTTGCCCGTTCGAAATCGCTTGCCGCTCCCGTAGTCATTTTGTTCAGAAAAAGGCTTTCGGCAACCCGTCCGGCCATAAGCACGGACAGCTGAGCTTCGAGGAACTCCTTGGAATAGGTGTAACGGTCGTCGAGGGGCAACTGCTGGGTCAAGCCCAGGGCTAAACCGCGGGGGATGATGGTGACCTTGTGGATCGGGTCGGCTTCGGGGATTAGAGCGGCCACCAGGGCATGGCCGGCTTCGTGGAAAGCCGTGCTCTTTTTCTCATCATCACTGATGATCATGCTTTTTCTTTCCACCCCCATCAGGACTTTGTCCTTGGAGGATTCAAAATCGCTCATGGTCACGTTTTCCTGCCCGTATCTGGCGGCCAGAAGGGCAGCCTCGTTGACCAGATTTGCCAGGTCCGCTCCCGAGAAACCCGGTGAAGAGCGGGCCAGAACACTGAGATCGACATCCTTGGACAGGGGGATTTTTCTGATATGCACTTTGAGTATTTCTTCCCGGCCTTTGAGATCAGGCATGTTGACGACGATATGGCGGTCGAACCGGCCAGGTCTGAGCAGCGCACTGTCCAGAATATCGGGTCTGTTGGTGGCGGCAATCAAAATGATCCCTTCATTGGAGTCGAATCCATCCATTTCAACCAGGAGCTGGTTGAGCGTTTGCTCCCGCTCATCATGTCCTCCCCCCAGTCCTGCACCCCTCTGCCTTCCGACGGCATCGATTTCATCGATAAAAATCAAACACGGGGCGTGTTTTTTCCCCTGATCAAAGAGATCTCGGACGCGGGAAGCCCCCACGCCGACAAACATTTCGACAAAATCCGATCCGCTGATGGAAAAGAAGGGGACATCGGCCTCTCCGGCTACCGCCCGGGCGAGAAGGGTTTTCCCCGTGCCCGGTGCCCCGACGAGGATAACTCCTTTGGGAATTCTTCCTCCCAGTTTCTGGAATTTCTGGGGGTCTTTTAAAAATTCGATGATTTCCTGAAGCTCCTCTTTGGCCTCTTTGACTCCGGCCACATCCTTGAATGTTATTTTTTTCTGCACACCGGAAAAAAGCTTGGCCCGGCTTTTGCCGAATGAAAGAGCCTTGTTACCGCCCGACTGCATTTGACGCATGAAAAAGACCCAGAAGAGGATGAGTATAATGATCGGGAACCAGGTGAAAAGATAGGAAAACCATGGATTGCGTGTTGTGTCTTTAACGTCGATATTGACTTTGTTTTCTCTCAGGATACCGACCAGGCCATCGAACTTGTCAGTGACAACGCTCTTGAAATCCCTTCCGTCGGAGTATTTGCCCTCTATCTGGTTGCCGGTAATGACCACATCAATGACTTCTCCTCTCTCGACTTGATTGAGGAACTCACTGAATTGGACCTTTTCGACCGTGCTGGTGGGTTGCAGCAGACTGTAGAGAACAATGATGATGATTCCCGCAGCTATCCAGAAGAGTATATTTCGGTAAGTTGTGATTTGCTTTTTTTGTTTGGGCATATTGTCTTCCTTTTTAAGAAGCTATTTTAGCATGTTTTCCCTGAATTGTTAACCGCACAATTAGCATTTGTCGGAATTAAAGGAGATAAAATAATTATTTGAATAAGCATGTCTTCTATTTGAGAATACGGTGGTCAGTTGAGATTATTCAAAGAATTTTGTCGCGCTAGACGTCTACAGATTCAATGATAATTTTAGTTTTTGGATATGTTTAAGGCGAACTTTGCGGCCTTGACTGAATCATGGAGTTTTTGTATCATAAAACCACCCGGTGGGGCTGTAGTTCAGTTGGGAGAACGCTTGACTGGCAGTCAAGAGGTCGGGA
>CBFDBS010000261.1:0-3980 GCA_965603105.1 uncultured bacterium | reverse complement strand
CATGATCTCTCGACATCTGTGTGAAAATGTATAGAATTGAGAAGAGATGCCCGATTTAAAGTCGATCCATGTCGTTCTTTACCAGCCTGAAATCCCCCAGAATACAGGCAACATCGCCCGAACCTGCGCCGCCGCCGGTGCCGGTCTCCATCTGATCAAACCGCTCGGATTCTCCACGGAAGACCGTTACCTCAAGCGGGCCGGTCTGGACTATTGGAATCTGGTCGATGTCTTTGAGTATGAGGATTTCCGGGAGTTTAAATCCAAAAATCCTCAGGGGAACTTCGCTTATTTGACCAAAAAGGCCGCGGTCACCTACGACCGGATTGATTTCAGAGGCGACCTGTTTCTTATATTCGGGAGTGAAACGAAAGGATTGCCTGAAGAAATCCTTGCTGAGAACAAAAAGAGATGCTTCCGAATCCCTCTGAGACCGGAAGCCCGTTCGCTCAACCTTTCCAACGCCGCGGCCATCGTCGTCTATGAGGCGCTCAGACAGAATCATTTCGGCAACATTTAACTCAGATATGCGGAATAAAGACGCTAAAAAGCTAGCTGGTTCTCTTCCATTTTGTGTGGAAAAATAAATAGAATGGCTTTGCTCGCTGAAGATTTTTGACGCCATTCTCCATTCCCTCTTCTCAGCGGCTGCGCAACTCGCATACCTGCTCCTACGGAAATAATTATCAAGTGTTTCTTTGTTCCTTTTCTGTTAATCCTCAAAAGGCTCAATACATGCTCGCCGTCTCTTTAGATACCTTCGAAGAGCAAATTCCGAAGGCTAAATCTTCAATGTCGCTTCATCCACTCTCTTTATTTTTCCACACGAGTTGGAATTGAACAAATTGAGATTAGAAAGTTCTGGATTCAGCGGAGCCGGGAAAGCGCATTTTCAACGGCGTCTTCTAAGGCCGAACCTCTGAGGTTTTTGGCGATGATTTTTCCCTTTGGTCCGAGAAGGAAGGTGGCCGGAATGGAATTGACCGAATATTTGCGGGCCAGCTCATTCTGCCATCCCTTGCCGTCGAAATACTGTGGCCAGGTCATCCCGTATTTTTTCATAAAATTCAATAAATCATCCCGGCTGTTGTCCAGGCTGATGCCGATAATCTCGAATCCCTGGGCGTGATATTTTTTGTAAGCTGCCACCACATTGGGCATCTCTCCTTCACAGGGTCCGCACCAGGACGCCCAAAAATCGACCAGCACGATTTTATCCTCGAACTGGCTGATTGAAAGGGGTTTGCCGTCGATATCCTTTACCTGGAAATCAGGAAATTCAACTCCAACACGAAGCTGAAGAGAAACGATGAAGGTTTCGGCTTCTTTGGCCGGATCGGTGAGGGGGAAATCTTCTTTCAACAGCAGAAAAGCTTCCAGTGCCGCCTCTTCATCTCCCAGTACATCCTGGAAAAGTCTCCCTTTCATGAGAAGAATCATGGCCGTTTCACTTGTCTTCCGGCTTTTGTATTTCTCGAAAAGTCTATCGAATCCCTTGATCTCTTCTGATAGATCTTCTTTTGTCCCTTTGCCGTTGTTGAGTTTGGTGTTGATCTTTTTGACCAGATCTCCCAATTCTTCCTGCTGTGTATATCCGGTTCCCGCAAAAAACAGAAGCATCGCCATGACGATTCCAAAATGAAATATTTGTTTTAACATCTAATTAACCTTATCCTATATGTTTAGTGTATTCTATGAGTTTATGATAACAGAAAGGCGTTATCGAAGCAAGCTGGCCTTCCGTCTTTCTGCTTCGGTGAGGGTGAGATGGAAATCGGGCCCGCAGTGCTCTATCATGATGGATGAGACGCAGGCGGCGAAACATCCGGCCTCGAAGAGTCCATAATCTTGAGTTAAGGCGTACAGAATGCCGGCCGCATAGGTGTCTCCGGCACCCGTCGAATCGAGGACTTCGGTTTCATAGGCCGGGATTTGAAAGAAGTCTACTCCGTCGTAAATGACGGATCCCATCTCAGCCAGGGTGATGATGACAAGCTTGGCTCCCCAAGAGTGAATCATTTTGGCCGGAGTTTCAAAGTCTTCCCTGGGATCGATCCCCGTCAGGACTTTACATTCCAGCTCGTTCGGTTTGAAGACATCGGAGAGAGAGGCGATGGTCTCGACCTCGTCGGTCTTGATGTGGGTGATGCTTCCTTCTGACTGGAAACGAAGGAGCCCCTGGGGATCGACGAAAATCTTTGCCTGGGTTGTGCTTTTGATTTTTTTTACGTAATCGAGATCGATTTCCCTGAGAATCGGTCCGATGAGAATCCAGTCGGATTCTCTCAATACTTGAGGAAAGACGCCGATTTTGCCCGCATCCCCGAGTAGGTTGAGTGTCCGGTTTCCCTGGTCGTCAAAATAGATGAGTTCGAATCCCCCCGACACCTCAGAGTGTTCAACGATGGAGGGAATCCCGAACCGGTCCATGTCCTGGAGGAACTGCGCATAGAAATCCGGCCCGACTCTTCCGATGAGCGCTGTTTCCATTTCAAGCTTGGAGAGGGCCAGGCAGGCGTTAGTCGAACAACCGGAAAGGACCCGTCCTTTGGATTTTGTGCGTAGGGTCTGGATTCTGTCGAATACAGGATTGCCGATGCAAGCGATCATGAACCGTTGTCTCGGTTTTTAAGGATTTTCTGGGCATACAAAAGCCGTTGGAAACTGGTGATGTAAGATACGGCTCCAACGAGGATAAGGGCGTAGGTGAGAATTCTGTTTCCGGGGAGAAAATATTCCAGAATAGCTCCAAGGATTATAATGAACAGTTTCTGCAGACGGCCGATGGGACCCACGGCCGCGCTTTCGATCTTGCCGATCGATTCGGCCGCTGCGCGCGTATAGCTGGCAATAATCATGCCGAAAAGGGCGAAAAGGCACCAGACCGGTTTGACGGTCCCCGAAAGCGAGATGCCGATGATAATGAGTGCTTCCCCATACCTGTCAAAAACATGGTCGAGGATGCCGCCGAAGGTTGTCCCCAAATTGCCGGCCCTGGCTGTGGCTCCGTCCAGCATGTCGGTAAAGACGGTCAAAACGATCATGAGCACGCCTAGAAGCATGCGGTTTTGCCAGAAGAAGAAACCCGCTCCTGCTGCGCAGAGAAAGGAGATGATGGTCAAAACATTCGGTGTCAGTCCCAGCTTAAAGCAGATTTTTCCAAAGGGAGTAGACAAGGATTCATAGAGATCCCTCCATTTCTGCTGGGCCTGGATCAATCGGTCTTCGGTCACCTTGGTTGCTCTTTTCCGCCTTATTATAGTTAGGCCCTCTCAAACCGTCAAGCTATGCGATCGGTTTTCTCAATCTCAGAGAATAGCCATGTCCGGTAGCTATTTCATCCAACACATTGGCTGCCTAAGAAGTCCTTTTCTAAAGAACTGATTTCAGCAGCACGGACAGGCCTATTCCCAGGTAATTTCCCAATGCATAGCCCAGAAGACCCGCCGTCAAGCCTGAGACGACCGCCTCCCTGTTTTTAAGCACGCCGGCAATCGGTCCGATAAAGGCCGGCCCATAGATGGCACCTGTCGAGGTGATGATGACCGTGTCCACATCGATTCTGAACAGGGCACCCAAAATATAATGCAACAGGATGGCGCCGAACATAGCGATGCCTACGAAGAGAAAAATGTTCGGGCTGGCCACCAAGAGCTCTTTAACATCGGCCAGAGTTCCTATCGCCACGCAGAACATAAGCAGGATGTACTGGCCCGTGTCGTAGGTTCCGGGAATGCTCCGGATCGGTTTGATAAAGGAACTGATGACCCCCAAGGTCGTAATGGTCAAAATCACGATTGCAATTTGTATTTCTCCGGAAATCAGCAAGGAGAGACCGATGCTCATGCCGACGTAGAGAGCGGACAGTCCCAGGGAAGCAATGATGTGGGGGATTGTTGCTTTTTTATCGGTCTCACCGGGGAGGGACTCCTCGGATTGATTTCCGGAAGTCTGGAAAGCAGGCATGAATTTTCCCAGAA
>CBFDBS010000260.1:0-4006 GCA_965603105.1 uncultured bacterium | reverse complement strand
GAATCGTATATACCTGGTTCAGCCGCTCTTGTCGACAAGAGAGCCTATCTCGGCCATTATGATAACAAATTGATCTGCATAGATCTGAAAGAGGAAAAAATCGTTTGGGAGTACTCGGACAAAGACCACCCCGATGCTTTTTTTTCTTCTCCCGCCGTCGGTAAAGAGCGCGTCGTTATCGGCTCACGTGACGGATACCTGCATTGCGTCGACCGCCTGACCGGGCGGGGAATTTGGACCTTCCAGAGCCGCGACGATATCGACAGTTCTCCCGTCATTTCAGGAGACAAGGTCGTTTTTGGATCGATGGACGGGAGGCTCTATATTGTCGACCTCGAGGACGGAAAGGAAATCTGGTCGTATGAGATCGGGGCTCCCATCTTCGGCTGCCCGGCCGTGACCGGGGGATGGATAGTCATCGGAGCCGATGACGGGCTTGTTTACGCCTTTGGAGAGAAACCATGAAAGTTGCCTATATTACTCCCGGTTCAGGATTGAATTTTTACTGTCAAAACTGTTTTCGAGATTCCGCATTGCTCAAGTCTCTGCTGGATCTCGGGCATGATGTGATCAAAGTCCCCATGTATCTGCCCTCCGGGCAGGATAGTCACGAAAAAGTTGTTGACACTCCTGTTTTCTATGGTGCCATCAATGTCTACCTCAAAGAAAAGCTTCCCTTCTACCGGCATGCCCCCGAATGGATGGAGCGTCTTTTCGATTCTCCGACACTGCTGAATCTGGCGGCAAAAAAATCGGGTTCAACCCGAGCTTCCGGACTCGAAGAGATGACACTGTCCATGCTTCAGGGAGAAAACGGCCGCCAGGCCTCGGAATTGGATCATCTCATCAGACACCTCGAGAATGAAATCAAACCCGATGTGGTCCATCTTTCCAATGCCCTTCTTCTCGGTCTGGCCCACAGGCTGAAGCACGCTGTGAAGAGCAGTGTGATCTGTTCCCTTCAGGACGAAAATGAGTGGGTGGATCTGATGGCCGAGAACTATCAGAATCAGGTCTGGGAACTGATGGCCGAAAAAGCCGCCGATGTCGATCTTTTTGTGACGGCCAGCCGGTATTATTCCGAAAAATCACAGAAGCAGCTTCACATTCCCTCAGAAAAAATAAGGGTGATCTACGGCGGCATCGATTTTGTCGGCTACCAGCCGTCTCCTCTTCCCTTCGATCCTCCTGTTATCGGCTATCTGTGCAGGATGTCCGAATATTTCGGCTTCGATCTTTTGGTCGATGCCTTTCTCAAAATCAAAGGCAGCGACCGGCGGTTTGAAAACCTGAAACTGCATGCAACCGGAGGTTATTCGGGCGATGATAGAGCGTTTGTCCAGAAGCAGATCAAGAAAATCGAGGAAAGAGGATATGCCGGCGATGTCGTCATCTTCGAAGATTTCTGTAAGGAGAGCAGGATCGAATTCCTCAAATCGCTCACCCTCCTTTCGGTCCCTGTGCCGACCGGAGAAGCGTTCGGCGCTTATCAGGTCGAAGCCCTGGCGGCAGGAGTTCCTGTGGTCCAGCCGAATGTGGGCTGTTATCCCGAGTTTGTGGAAGCGACCAACGGAGGAATCATTTATGAGCCCAACACCAGCGAAAAGCTGGCCTCTGCCGTCATCGGCCTGCTTGGCAATCCGGCCAAAGTGAAACAATTGGGCGAGCAGGGAAATAGAATTGTCCTGGAAAGGTTTTCCATGGACCAGATGGCCAAAAACATAGCGGAGATATATAACCATGTTGCTTGAACTCAAAGACGTCTCCAAAACATATGAAAATCCTTCGGGGGAGGGCCGGACAACCGTCCTCCGCAACATTTCTCTTCGAGTCAATCCAGGGGACTCGATTGCCGTTGTAGGGCCTTCGGGATCCGGCAAAAGCACTTTGCTCAACATCATCGGAGCCCTCGACCGTCCAACTTCCGGGGAAGTGATGTTTACCGGAAAGAACCTGGCTTCCCTACGGGATTCTGAACTGTCCAGGATCAGAAATTTAGAGGTGGGCTTTGTTTTTCAACTCCATCATCTGCTCCCCCAGCTGACGGTGTTCGAGAATGTTTTAGTTCCGACGGTCCCCCTCGGATTGAAGCGTGACAATGAGAAAGTGAAAAGCCGTGCCCTCCAATTACTCGAGAAAGTCGGCCTAAAAAAGAATCTGGATCACTTTCCCGCTCAACTGTCCGGAGGAGAGATGCAGCGCACCGCGGTTGTCAGAGCATTGATTAACAATCCGAAACTTGTGCTGGCGGATGAACCCACCGGATCATTGGATAGGGATTCATCTGAAAACTTGGGGAGTCTTCTGGTTGGATTGAACAAAGAAGAAGGGGCCGCTCTCATCGTCGTCACCCATTCGTTCGAGCTTGCCGGACAAATGTCCAGGGTCTATAAACTGAAGGACGGCATGCTGGCCGATTACGATCTCCAATGAATTTCTGGAAATTGCTCCTCCGCAGTCTTGCCTATTACCGAAAGCTCCATCTCTGGGTCATCCTGGGAACAATGATCAGCACGGCGGTTCTGGTGGGAGCCTTTATCATCGGCGATTCCGTCCGCTACAGCCTCAATAAGATTGTCGAAAACCGCCTGGGACGAACGGAATTCGCCCTGGCATCCGGGGATCGTTTTTTCCGTTCCGCTCTAGCGGATGACCTATCGAAATCCCTCGGTACCTCTGTTGCTCCGCTGCTTTTGACAAGAGGCATCGCCGTTGCCGAGGGCGGTTTGCGTAGGATCAACGGTATTCAGGTTGTAGGTGTGGACGGCCGGTTCGGTGAGATCGGAGAGACCGGGGATTTGTACGGGCAGCTCTCGCCGGATGAGGTTGTCGTCAACCGGCTTCTTGCTTCGCGTTTGGGGATCGGCGTAGGAGATGACATATTGATCCGCATCCAGAAGCTGGACATCATGCCTAGGGATGCTCCCTTGTCTTTGGATTCGGATGCCACCTTGGCCAGGCGGTACAGGGTTAAAGCGTTAGCCGGGGATTCTGAATTTGGGTGGTTCAATCTCAAGGCCGATCAATTGGCACCCAGCTCCGTCTTTGTTTCTCTTTCTTTTTTGTCACAGGATATGGGTTTTTCCGACAGGGCCAATGCTCTTCTCGTCTCAGAAAATCCGAACGTACAGGTGACACTTCCGCAGGTCAACCAAGCCCTCCATGAGTTATGGACATTGGCCGATGCCGGAATCGAGCTAAAAGAAATCAAAGGGCGTCAAATCCTGGAGCTGAAATCGACCCGGGTTTTCTTGGAACCTCTCCTTGTGGATGCGGCATTGAATCTTGATCCGACAGCTCAGCCCGTTCTGACCTATTTTGTCAATGAAATCCGCCTTGGAGAGCGGGCAACTCCCTATTCCTTTGTCTCCGCTCCCGGTTCACCCATCCTTCCCCCCGGAATGAAAGATGATGAAATCGTCATCAATGACTGGCTGGCCGGAGATGTGGGGGCGGCCGAAGGCGATACCGTGCATCTGAGTTATTTTGTTCTCGGACCGAGACGTGATTTGGAGGAGAAGTCTTCGGAGTTTAAGGTGAAGTCCATCGTTCCCTTGCAGGGAGTGTATGCTGACCGCGAGCTGCTGCCGGATTTTCCAGGATTGGCCGATCAGGAAAACTGCCGGGATTGGAATCCCGGAATCCCCATCGATCTGGAGAAGATCCGTGATAAGGACGAGGATTATTGGGACAATTATCGAGGCACTCCCAAGGCCTTTGTGACCCTGAATGCGGCTCAGGATATCTGGGCCAACCGCTTCGGAAACCTGACCGCTGTGCGGTTCATGGATTCAAGCAAAAGCGAAATCGAGAAAGGGCTGAAAGCTGCCGTCGATCCCGGCATTTTCGGTTTTGTCTTCCGGGAAGTCAAAAAAGAAGGGCTTCAAGCGAGCTCACAGTCCGTCGATTTTACCCAGCTTTTCCTGGGATTGAGCTTCTTTATCGTTACAGCCGCTCTTCTGCTGACGGGCCTGCTCTTTGTTTTCAACACGGAGAGGCGGTCGCA
>CBFDBS010000259.1:0-4009 GCA_965603105.1 uncultured bacterium | reverse complement strand
AAAAATGACTATACACACAGTGTTTTTCCAGCCTCAGTTCAAGGAGTTGACATGAGCAACCTCAAATCTTTGCCAGTGATCCTGAGTATCGTTTTCTGTTTGTTAATAGCCAGCCCTGCCTCCTCCGCCCAGAATCCTGTCACATATGACATTTTGTTCATCAACGGCAAAGTTATGGACGGGACGGGCAATCCCGGTTTTTATGCCGATGTGGCCATAAAGGACGGAAAAATCGCCGCTGTCGGTCGCTTGAAAGATACAGCCGAGGCAAAGTCGGTGATCGACATCAGAGGGAAAGTCATCGCTCCGGGCTTCATCGACATCCACTGCCATGCCTTCGACAGGGTGGACAGCGAAGACGATTGGCAGGGTGCAGACGAGCAGAGATTTTTTGCCCCCAACTTCGTCAGCCAGGGAGTGACCACTCTTGTTTCCAACCAGTGCGGCCATTCTCCCCTGGACATCAAGACTCAAAGTGAGATCCTGACAAAAAGAGGACTCGGACTGAACACGCTGCTTCTCATCGGTCACAACGATGTCCGCCAGCATGTGATGGGAGATGACTTCCAGAGACCGGCCACAGAAGAGGAGATCCGTCAAATGAGAGGCCTCATCAGACAGGCCATGGAGGACGGCGCCGCCGGCATGTCCTCAGGCCTTGAATATGTCCCGGCCATCTGGAGCACTCTCGATGAAGTCGTCGCCCTGGTCGAAGAGATCGCCCCCTACGGCGGTTTTTTCCAGGCCCACGAACGGGCCGCCGGGCTAAGCCCAATGTGGTACGTTCCAAGCCAGGACGAGCCCGGCCCCCCAACCATGCTGCAGAACATCATCGAGCTGATCGAAGTGGGAAAACGGACGGGAGCCCGCGTTATTGCCACCCATATCAAAGCCAGAGGGGCCGACTTTTGGGGCGGAAGCCGGGCCATCATCCGGCTCATCAGCGAGGCCCGCGACCAGGGGGTGGACATCTGGGCCGACGCTTATCCCTATAACACATCGGGCAGCGACGGCAGCGTCGTTCTGATTCCCCGCTGGGCTCTGGGCCGCAGCTACCGGGAGACCTTACAGAAAGTCCTTCAGGACCCTGAAAAGAAAAAGGATTTGTACGGAGACATCAAACACGCCTTCAACTGGAGAGGGAACGCGGAAAACATCATGGTCATGGACTATCCGGACAAATCCTGTGTTGGGAAAAACATCGCTCAATTGGCCGTACAGAACGGCATCTCCGATATCGAGATGGTCATCAAACTCCAGATGGAAGGATTCGCCGACAGACGAGGCGGCGCCCGGCTGAGAAGCTTCTCCATGTCCGAAATCGATATCGAAGCTTTCTACGCCCAGCCCTGGACGGCCACCTCGACAGACGCCAATATCGCGCTGCTTTCCGACGGACCGGTTCACGCCCGCTTTTATGGAACCTTCCCCAGAAAAATCAGGCATTATGCGATGGAAAGAGGAGTTCTGACCGTCGAAGATGCCGTCAGGTCGTCGACATCGCTTCCGGCTCAGATTCTCGGTCTGCGAGACAGAGGAATGATTCGGGAAGGATGCCGGGCCGACATCGTGGTCTTCGATCCCGAGACCATCAAAGACACAGCCACATTTTTCGAGCCCCATCAGTATGCCGAGGGAATCGAATACGTCATGGTCAACGGGGTGTACGTGGTTAAAGAAGGCAAGCTCACCTGGATGAGGCCCGGGACGGTTATCCTTAAAAACAGATGAATCAGAGATAGCCGTGATCTTTGTACCACCGGACCGTCATCTCGACACCCTTGCTCAAAGGGATTTGTGTCCTGTATCCGAAATCTCTTGCCGCCTTTTCAATGCCAATCCGGCAAATGGGATATTTTTTAATATAACTCAAGTTGTACCGGGTCAAGACAGATGCGGCTCGTCTCAAAATCGCGTATAACTCTGAAAAAGAAGCATAGAGGAACATGAGCGGATAGGGGGGCTTTATGCGCACTGTTTTTTTATTCAGAGCGGCTTCCATACTTGTATACCAATCATCCACAGATGATGCTCTGTCTTCACCGATAAAATAGCTCTGACCGGTTGTCAGAGGACTCTCCGCCGCCTGGATGATCCCTTCGATGATGTCAGAAACATACCCGACATTTGTCTCGCCGAGACCGATATCGATCCGGATTCCTCTGCTGATGAGCTTGAAGGCCGTATAAAGACCAGCTAAGTTGCGGGGTCCGTAAACCAAGGGCAGCCGGACAATCGTAAACGGAAGGGCATCTCTTTTCGACTCCAGATACTCTTCGGCCAAAAGTTTGCTTCTTCCATAATCAGACACCGGACGGCAGGTGTCGGTTTCGGTAAAGATTTCGTCAGGAGCGGTCGGACCCACGATTTTAGCGCTCGAAGTGAACAGGAATTTCTCAATCTTCGGTTCAATTTCCAGACAGGCGTCAACCAGATTTTTCGTTCCTTGAAGATTGGTTTGGAACAATTTCGCTGAATCCGAGCAGGCACGAAGAGCCGCCAAGTGATAGATATATTTCACGTCTTTGACAGCTGTATAAAGAGTCTCTTTCCGGATGATATCGGCCGGGATAAATTCCATATCCAGGTCCTTTATCCATTTTGTGTCACACTGGGGACCGATCATCCCCACAACTCTGTGCCCTTTATTCACGAGTGCTTCGCACAGATGGCTGCCGATAAATCCCGCCGCCCCAGTCACCAATATTTTTGTTTTTCCACTCATCCTGATATTTTATCGAATTTCAAAGTCTGATTGCCGCTGCCGACAACAGTTTATTATTGCACCTTGGAAACATTTCTAATGAATCTTTAAAGGATAAATAGTATTTTCCCGGCGGTCAAGTAACAAATAATCTAAGCATCCCTAAAACCGTGATACGGATTTTAATCGAATCTGATGTCGGCCTCTCTTGCCTGGATTATTCACGAGTCGAGGATGCTGTAGCAGCGCGGCGTGGAGTAAGAAAGCCGGAACGGGCTCAAAACTTGACAACCGTTTCCCTACAAACTACTCTTGCGTTCAGGGACAGAACCGGCAATTTTTGAGCTTGACCGGTGAGTTCGATGTTTCGATATTCTATCCTATCCACCAAAAGGAGGGGCGTCCATGAACAATCTTTACCAGGCTGCGGAAAAGGCCGTCTGCCAGGCCCTCAAAATCAAACCCGGGGAAAATTTCCTGCTCATCACCGATAGGCAGAAGCTGGAAATAGCCGAGGCTCTGGCCTACTGGGCGAAAAAACAGAAGGCAGAGACAACGACTTATCTCATGACCGAGACCCTGCGCCCCATCACCGAACCCACAGGACTCTTCCGAAACATGATCTCCGAAGCGGATGTAGTGACCTATATGCTCGATGCCCGGATCGAGGAAAAACCTTTCCGGGGCTTTATGGTCAAGGAGGGCACAAACAACAGCCGGATATGCATGATGCCGGGAATCACCATGGATATGATGGAAAGGCTGGTCAACATCGACTTCTCGGAAATGGAAGCCATCACTCAAAAAGTCATCGCCGCCATGACTGATGCCGAGGATGTGGTCATCGAAAATTCGGATGGAACTTTTCTCCGCTGCAGCGTCAAAGGTCGGAAATGGAAAGCCGACAACGGGGATATCAGCCGGATGGGAGATCACGGAAACCTCCCGGCCGGTGAATGTTTCACCTCTCCGGTCGAAGAGAGCTTCTCCGGCAAACTCGTCATCAGCCTCATCGACGATAAGCTGGGCCGGGGTGAAATGATCTTCGATAAGGGAAAACTTGTCGAATTCAGAGGACAGGGAATCGAAGAGATTGTGGCCAACATCGGCGATGACGAGAGCGGGAAAATCATCGGCGAGTTCGGTATCGGCACCAATCCAGGGGCCCAAATCTGCCCCAATATGCTGGAGGCGGAAAAGGCCTTCGGAACGGCCCACTTCGCCATCGGAGATTCATACGGCCTGGGAAAAAATTCCAGCGCTCATCACTACGATGCACTGGTGAATAAAGTCACGATCAAAGCC
>CBFDBS010000258.1:0-4015 GCA_965603105.1 uncultured bacterium | reverse complement strand
GACCAAAGGCAACCGGCTTATATTCAAAGGATAGGATCAAATGCGCATTCTTTTTAGAGTTGCAATTGAAAAGCCGGAATGGTACAAAAACAGTAACCAATCCAAAAATGAAAACACCGAAGCGAACCGTGGAAAAAATCTCGGTCATCCTTCCCACATATAACGAGAAAGACAATATCGGACCCCTAGTTTCCGAGATTTTTGGGCACGTCCGGCATAAAATCGAAATCATTGTCGTCGATGACGATTCGCCCGATGGAACCTGGCGGATAGTGGAGGGGATGGCTCAGGAGAATCCAACAGTCCGCCTCATCAGACGGACCGATAAACGTGGGCTCGTGTCGGCCCTCAATGACGGCATCGCCGCTTCGACCGGAGATTGTGTGGCCTGGATGGACTGTGACCTCTCCATGCCTCCGGTCCACCTGAAAGAACTCATCCAGAAGATCGAGGACGGCTACGATGCTGCCGTCGCCTCTCGCTTCGTCGAAGGAGGCGGAGTCGAAATCGTCACCGGGAGCAGCGACTCAGTTCTTGCCTTTCTTCTCAGCCGGGGACTCAACCGCTTCATTCGGGCATTGCTGGACTCCTCGTTTTTCGACTACACCAGCGGATTCGTCGTCATCAGAAGGGAAGCCCTGGCGGACACACCGCTGAGAGGAGATTACGGAGAATATTTCATCGAACTTGTCCACAGGATCAAAAAACAGAGCTTTCAGACGGTAGAAATACCCTATATCTGCCGGGCCAGAAAAAGCGGCCAATCGAAGACGGGAACAAACATTTTCCAATACTTCAAAAAGGGAATAAAATATATTACTTTAACCCTTCGATTGAAAATGAAAAAATAAACGGATACAAATTAGGAAAAAATGGAAAACATCGAAAAAATCATGGATAAGGACAAGATCTATGCCATAGTGCTCCGCAAAGGCTTCAATATGGCCGGAGCCAACTTCTTCACTCCCAGCGAATTCTCACAGCAGCTGGGGATGCTGATTCACGAGAAGGGAAAAATCGTCGAGCGGCACAGGCACAAGCTGGTCAAACGTGAAATATTCAGGACTCAGGAAGTCCTGGTCCTTCTAGAGGGAAAGATCAAAGTGGACCTCTACGACGACGACACACGACTTCTTAAAACCGTCATCCTGAACACCGGAGATTCCATTCTTCTGGCACAGGGAGGCCACAGAGTTCAAGTTATGGAAAATGCAAAAATCATCGAGGTCAAACAGGGCCCATACGCCGGCTTCGACGAGAAAGAATACTTCTAAAAAATGATACCCGTCAACGAACCCCTGATGGCCGCCAATGCTTTGAAATACGTCTCCGAGTGTATCGAAACAGGCTGGATCTCATCAGCGGGAAAATTCATCCAGCGCTTCGAAAGGGATTTCGCCAATTTCATGGGGACCGAACATGCCGTCACAACCACAAGCGGAACTACGGCCCTGCATCTGGCCCTGGCCAGTCTGAATATCGGTCCCGGGGATGAGGTTATCACCTCAAATCTGACGATGATCGCCGTCCCCTACGCCATTCTCTACACCGGAGCATCCCCGATGCTTATCGACGTCGAAAGGGACACATTCAATATCGATCCCTCGAAAATCGAAGAATTTATAGTCAACAACTGCCGCTTCGACAAGCAAACCCAATCACTCATCAATAAGGGAACCCAAGGCAGAATCAAGGCTATCCTGCCCATCCATCTCTACGGACATCCGTGCGATATGGATGCCATTATGGCCCTAGCCGAGGAATTTAACCTTCTGGTGATTGAAGACGCCGCCGAAGCCCACGGCGCCCGTTATTTCTCCCCGGGGCACGGGGATAGCGGACGGATGGCCGGTTCCATAGGAGACGTCGGCTGCTTCAGTTTTTATGCCAACAAAATCATCACCACCGGAGAAGGAGGGATGATCGTCACCGACAGCGATATCATCGCCGACCGGGCACGACGCTTAAAGGATTTGGCCCACGCCCCTGAACAGAGATTTCTCCATACCGACCTCGCCTTCAACTACCGTATGACAAACCTTCAGGCAGCCGTTGGAGTCGCCCAGCTTGAAGAAATCGACCGTTTCCTCCAGATCAAGGAAAACATGGCTCTTGCCTATAACGAGCGCCTCCGAGACGTGGAGGGACTGACCCTGCCGGTCGAAAAAGAATGGGCTAAAAATGTGTATTGGATGTATTCCATCCTCATCGAAGACGAGTTCGGTCTATCGAGGGACCTTTTTATGGACAGGCTCCGTGAAAGAGGCGTGGATACGAGGACGTTCTTCATCCCCGTCCACAGGCAACCCGTCCTTTCTTTAAGTCCCAGCGGACAGGAACAGAGTTTTCCGGTCTCGGATGAACTCTCCCGTAAAGGGCTCTACCTGCCTTCAGGTCTGGCCCTGACGGAAGTCCAGATCCAAACCGTCTGCGAAGCGATCAAAGAGATCAAATCCGACCTGTAAAACCCCGGGCACATGGAAAAGGACGAATACCGCAAACATTTCGAACTGGAAGAGGACTTCTGGTGGTTTGCCGGAAAAAGAGCCATGATCGGGGCTGTTCTCTCCAAGCATCTGCCCGCCGACCATGGGGAACGGATGCTCGACATCGGCTGCGGGACGGGCTACAATCTGATCTTCTTCCAGGACTATTTTGACGGCTATGGAGGAGACCTCTCCGGTGACGCTCTCTTTTTTGCAAAAAAGAGGAATC
Source organism: uncultured bacterium (assembly GCA_965603105.1). GTDB lineage: Bacteria > Acidobacteriota > Aminicenantia > Aminicenantales > Aminicenantaceae > CBFDBS01. Next base: position 1,300 of record CBFDBS010000258.1, on the reverse strand, counting down.
TAAAAAAACTTGTTCAGGCCGACGCACGTCATCTTCCCTTCAAGGACGGAAGCTTCGCTTTTATCAGCCTGCTGGATGTCCTCTATCACAAAAAAATCGAGAGTGACGTATCGGTGCTGAGGGAAGTTCACCGTGTTCTCAACAAGGACGGCCTTCTTTTGATAACCGATTCCGCTTTCCAGTTCCTTCAGAGCCGGCATGACCTCGCCCTTCATGCGCGAGAGAGGTACACGATAAAAACTCTGAAGGGAAGGCTTTCGGCGGGCGGTTTTTATGTTAATAAAATTTCTTACTTCAATTTTTTTCTCTTCCCGGGTATCGCCCTCGTCCGCAGGATTCAGCGGCGGAGCTCCCCCGAATCGCAATCCCTCAAATCCAACCTCAAGGCCGCAAGCCCCGTGTTGAATTCTTTTCTTCTGGCCATTCTGCGCCTCGAGGCGTTCCTCGTCAAACGATTCCGCTTGCCTTGGGGAAGCTCGATCATCTGTCTGGCTAAAAAATCCTCGGACTCAATTGAAGAACAGACTATCGGGAAGAGCCCTGCGAAGCTCTAGGTCGACCATGGACAAAAAAATTCCTGGGCTTATCAGTGTCCTTGTTTTTTCCCTGATCCTATGCCGGCCCAACGATCAAAGGGAAACACCCCAAAACCATATGGAAACAACCGCCTCCCCGAATTCATTGACCGGATCCATAGTCTTCCAATCCAATGCCGACGGCGACAATGACATCTATCTATTGACTTCTCAGGGGCTGACCCAACTGACTCACAACACCTGGAGTGATGAATTCCCCGTTTGGTCACCCAACGGCCGGAACATCGCCTTTGCGGCCAATCCCAAGGACAATTATGACCTGTTCACCATGGCCGCCGACGGAAGCGGTATCACACCCGTCGTCAGTTCTTCACTTGACGAAAGCGAGCCCGCCTGGTTTCCGGACGGCCAGAGCCTGGTCTACACCCGGGAGATGAGGACAACCCTGAGGAGGGACGTTTCCCTCTACAGAGTCAGCCTGAAGACTGGAAAAACGACTAAGGTCATCCCTGAATACTCCCGCCTCAATGCCATCCCCCATGTCTCTCCGCTAGGCAACCTCCTCGTCTTTACCGGAAAACGCCCCGTCGGGTGGGATGTGGCCGTGTACGATATAAGGCTCAAGAGTGTGGAATTCTTGGACCAGGGAGGCAAGTCCTGCCGCGCCCGCTTCTCAGGGAACGGAAAACAACTCGCTTACGTGTCTTCTCAAGCCGACGGCAAGGGCGACATATGGCTGATGCTTGCCGACGGAAGCCAGAAAA
>CBFDBS010000257.1:0-4022 GCA_965603105.1 uncultured bacterium | reverse complement strand
CTGGCGCTGTGATATAAAATAAACAGTGGATAAAACTCTAAAAATCATCAAAGAACTCAAGACAAGGAAAATCATTCAAGATTTTTCAATAGGAGGGGGAATTGCCGTTTTGTATTATGTGGAACCCCTTTTGACTTATGACTTAGACATCTTTTTCATTCCAGTCGAAGACAGTATCGATGTCCTTGCTCCGATTTATGATTATTTAAAGGATAAAGGCTGCAAGACCCAGGGAGAACATATATTGATCGAGGGTGTTCCCGTCCAGTTTATTCCTGTCTATAATGAGCTTGTAAAAGAGGCTGTTCTGAGGACGGCTGAAGTCAAATATGGAAGAATGAAAACCAAAGTCATAGGGCTGGAGTATCTTGTGGCTATCATGCTTCAAACAAACAGAGCCAAGGACAGGGAAAGGCTGGTAAAAATATTCCACGAAGCGAAAGTCGACCTTCAATTGTTAAAGAGAGTTCTAAAAAAATTTAACCTGTTAGATAAATATACAAAATTCAAGGATATGTATTTTGAATCACGATAAAGTTGCAGAGAATATTTTCAGGGCAAAAAAACTACGAAGAAAAGAGCTGGCCCAACTGCCTTTTAAGAAAAAAATTGAAATCCTTATAGAGCTTCAGAAAATGGCCAAAGGAGTCCATAGAGCCGGCCAAAAAAGCGAGCGAATGATCTGGATGATCTGAACACCGAAGAATCAATCCAGATTCTCCAGCCCCTTCTTCGGCAGTTGAAAGAATTGGGTTGAAAGAATTGGGGACAGGCCCCGATTTTTCACCGGGACTGTCCTGAACAGGGACTGTCCCCTTTCTTGTGAAAAATCGGTGCCTGTCCCCAATTTTCTGACTTGTGAAAAATCGGTGCCTGTCCCTAATTTTCAGATCTCATTTTTAGATAAGTTCCTTGCTTCGTCGCAGCTATTTATCTAAGATAAATGGGCAAGAAACTCGTTAAGCAGGAGGCTTGTCCATGACAAATCCATGCCGGAAAACTCAGCCGATCCCAATGATCTCGCTCATTCTTGGAGTGCTTCTCATTGCCACCGCTCTTTCGGCTCCGCTTACCGCAGCAGATGAGACGCAGGAGCTGCGCTGGGTGCTTGTCGGCGGTTCCCGGATCAATCCGAATAATGCACCAAAGAGATTCGACGCGGGGATCACTCCCGGATATTATTCCGACAGAAATAAGGGAAGTTTCGAGCAGCTTGGAGCTGGAGAAACAAATTTCACCTATCACATTCGCTGGCTGACTCGCGAATTTCTGGAAATGGATGTGAACTTTACGGCGAATTTCGCCAGACCTCCGAGAGAGCTCGTCCCCGGGCAACCTGTTCCACTGGGAGCGAATATTTCACACAGCGGCAATCTATACGCGCCGGGAAACCCAGGCATCATTTTCGAATACTATGCCGATGGTATCGCCTTGGAAGGAGAAACGTCATTGGCATACTATCCCTTCGCTGAGAATTTCAGCGGTAAATCCCAGATAAGCTGTCATTTCTATACGCCCAGAGCCACCGAAGGGGGGATGATCAAGATCAGTGCCTACTTAAAAAACCGCGGGGCCTGCCTTGTCGAGTGGATCTACCGCCCGGAAACCCGGCAGACGGTAGCCATGGGAAAAATATCGGTCGTTTCAGGCAGTGTCGAAATCTTGACAACTCAGAGCGGCACCTGGGCCCCGGCAAATGAAAACATGCCGCTCAACCTCGGAGATAAAATCCGGACAAACACAGATGCTCTGGCCCGCATCGAGCTGACCTCCTATTTAACTCCTGATGGTAAAGACATCATAGAATTGTCCTCTGATACGGAATTTCTGGTCGAAGACTTCACTATCACCGAGGATTCTTCAGGGAAGCCCATTACCACCAGAGTCGCAGATCTGATCAAAGGAGCCCTTCATCTTTTGACCAAGGGATGGCAGAATGGATCCATATTCAGTGTCAAGGCCGGCACAACTGTCTGTGGAGGACGAGGGACTGAATTTGCCGCTTTCTATGATCCCAACACAAAGAGAGCGGAATACAGCATCATCGAAGGGATTTTGGATGTCGAGAACAAATCAACAGGGGAGAGGAAGACACTGACCGCTGGACAATTCATATTGGTCGACAACGGGAGCCTGGGTCAGGTCCAACCGCTGAGCCGGGACGAGTGGGACAGATTGATCGCCAGCCGCGGATTCGGCGGAGACAGGCTTACCACTCAGCCGGGATATATCCCTCCTATTCAGGCCACTGTCTCTCAACTGAACTTTTACGAGGGAGGCTACGACGGAGCTGCCAGGGAACAGAGAGCCTACAAGAACAGCTTCTCTCCTTCCGACTCCAGATACATCTACTGGGAACTGAATCTCGATCACCCCGCTCCCGGACGGAGAATCGACTTCAACGTTGACGCTGTCTGGACCGCACCCGACGGAAGTGAATTCGCCCGGCAGACACTTAATACTTACCTGCTCGAAACCTGGAGCTCATCCTATCATCAGATCGGCAGGGGCTGGCGAGAACCCGGCAATTGGAATCCGGGCACTTACAGAGTCGATTTGATGGTTGGCGGAGAAAAAGTCGCCAGCGGATCGTTCGTCATGACCGGCGGAGGCGGAGGGACGACCACACAGACAGCCTATGATATTCCCTCCATTCAAGCCAGAGTGACGAGCATCCAATTCTTTGAAGGAGGATTCGATGCCATCCCCAAGGAGCAGCGAAGGTACAGCGTCCAATTCTCCAAGTCTTCGGCCCGGGCCATCTGGTGGGAACTCAACCTGGAATATCCCGATCCCGGCAGGAAAGTCGATTTTGCTATCGAAGCCGTCTATTTCAGCCCTGACGGAAGTGTCTTGAACCGCCAGACAAATAACACCTCCATTCAGAACACCTGGACGACATCTTACCATTCGCTCGGCTGGGGCTGGCAAGAACCAGGAAACTGGGCGCCTGGGATCTACGGCATCGAACTGTCCGTCAATGGGAGGCGCGTGGCCAGCGGCACTTTCGAAATTAGATAAAAATTTGGGGCAGTCCCAGATTTTTCTGACTTCAAAAAGATACTGCGCAGAAGAAGGCACAATTCCCGGTTCTTTTCAATTCTAAACACAAAAGGTCCAAATTACGTAATTAATAGAGATCCCCTTTCAAAAGGAGTTTCTGATGAAAAAGACATGTTCGGTTTTAATGATGAGTCTGCTGTTTTTGCCAATAACGGCTATTTGCGCAGAGGAAGATATCATCGAGGCGGCTAAATCCGGCAATGCCCTTCAAGTTAAATCACTCCTCGAGGTAAATCCTGAACTCATCAAGACGGCCGATTCAGGGATAGGAGCAACCGCTCTTCATTGGGCATGTATCTATGGGAGAAAAGACGCAGTCGCCGTCATTTTGGCCTACAATCCGGATGTCAACACAGAGGAGGCTCATGGCGGAACGACCATGCATTGGGCTGCCCATTTTAACGATGCTGAGGTTATCGGCTGGCTTCTGGATCAAGGAGCGGATATTGATCATGTCAACCGCTACGGAAGAACTCCCCTGATGGTTGCGGCCAGACGGAATTGTACGGATGTCATTGAAATACTCCTTGAAAGGGGCGCAAAAATCGATACGGCACTGAGCGATGGGAATACGGCTTTGTTTATCGCGGCAAAAAACGGACATGTCAAGACTGTGAAGCTGCTGTTGTCCAGAGGAGTTAATAAAAACGCCAGAAATGATCAAGGCCAAATATATGAAGATGTTCTTTTTACGCGGCCCAAAATCATCGAAGTCGATCCGAAGCTGTACGATTTGTATGCAGGTCTTTATGAACGGGAAAACGGCGGTATTTTAGATATCCGCAAAGAGAATAACCGGCTTTTTTACTATGCCTTAGGGAAAGACGAACTGCAACCTATCTCAGAGACTGATTTTATTATGGATTCGGAGCTGGGATATTTCACGTTCATCAAAGATGCGACAGGTCATGTGAACGAGGTCATCTACAAAATCGGCAATAGCGAATATAAAGCCATAA
>CBFDBS010000256.1:0-4061 GCA_965603105.1 uncultured bacterium | reverse complement strand
CAATTTCTCACACCGGGGGAACTATATCACAGGCGGGATTTTGTGACTAGCCTGATCTATTCAGGCTAGCGCAATTGGAGAGAAGAATGGGGGCTTATGCTCAAGAATCTGATAGGATGTCGACGCTCCAGCAAGGTGAGCTGAATTGACATTGAAGAAATGCGGTGATAAAAGTTTTTCAGAGGTAAGAAGGATGAGAAAAAAATCGTTTGCGCTTCTATTCGTCTTTTTCGGCCTTTTTATGGGACTCCTTTACGGCTCGCAAGTGTCCGGAGAACAGACCGGGGATATGCCGAGACCCGAATACCCGCGGCCGCAGTTTTACAGATCTTCCTGGGTGAATTTGAACGGCGAATGGACATACGCCTTCGATTTCGGAAAATCAGGTAAACAGCGGAATTTCCCAGAGAGCCGGGGATTTGACGGAAAAATCAACGTACCCTTCTGTCCCGAGAGCCCTCTCTCAGGAGTCAATCACAAAGATTTCATCGATGCCCTCTGGTACCAGAGGAGTATTGAAATTCCCGGTTTGTGGTCGGGAAAGAAGGTTTTCCTTCATTTTGGAGCTGTCGATTACCAAACAGAGGTTTTTATCGACGGCCGGTCCGTGGGCAAACACTGGGGAGGGACGTCCTCTTTCCATTTCGATATCAGCGACTTCGTCCAGGCGGGGCAAATACATAATCTTGTTGTCTATGCCATCGATGATCTGCGATCGGGTGAGCAGCCGGCCGGAAAGCAGTGCCCTGATTTCAAATCCAGAGGCTGCCACTATACAAGAACGACGGGCATCTGGCAGACCGTGTGGATGGAAGCGGTTCCCGAGTTTGGTTTGGATTCCTGCCACATCGTTCCCGACTTGGATCAAAAATGTTTCCATGTCATTCCCCGATTTGTCGGTCTAAAAGAGGGTTTAAAATTAAGAATTGCCGTCAAGGAAGGGGAGAAGACCGTTGCTTCAACCTCGGTGCCGGCCGGCCAGAATGTTGTCTGCAGTCTGCCCCTGAAAGATCCAAAATATTGGTCGCCGGACAGTCCTTTTCTGTACGACCTTGAATTGACCGTGACCGATGGTTCGGGATCCGAAATTGACCGTGTGAACAGTTATGCCGGACTGCGTAAGATCCACATTGAGGGCAACAGAATCTACCTGAACAACAAGCCGTACTACCTGCGTTTGGTTCTGGATCAGGGATTCTATCCGGATGGCATTTGGACGGCCCCCAGCGATTTGGCTTTGATAAGGGATATCGAGTTGTCTCAAAAAGCCGGCTTCAACGGAGCGCGTTTGCACCAGAAGGTTTTCGAGGAGCGTTTCCACTTCTGGGCGGATCGAATGGGCTATCTGACCTGGGGAGAGTCGTCCAGTTGGGGATTGGATGTCACCAGCGCAGCGGCGGCCAGAAACTTTCTTGTCGAATGGCAGGAAATCGTCAGGCGCGACAGGAATCATCCGTCCATTATTGCCTGGACACCGTTTAATGAAACCTGGAGTGGGGGAGAGTCTCTGGAGCGGTTGCTCGTCAATACCTATGATTTGACCAAGAACCTCGATCCCACACGGCCGGTCAATGATTCCAGCGGCGGCTTTCATATCCGGACCGACTTGTGGACAGAACACACCTACGAGCAGCAGCCCGAGAAGCTTCTCGAATTGTTGACTCCTACGGCAGAAATGGGAGTCTGGCGGCGGAGTCCGAAAAACAGCATCCCTTATGGCGGCCAGCCCTATTTGATTGACGAGTACGGAGGAATCAAGTGGATTCCCACATCCGAGCAGCAGTTTGCCGAGGATTCATGGGGGTATGGGGACGATCCCAAAACTCTGGAGGAGTTCTACACAAGGCTGGAGGCGTTGACCGATGTTATTCTAGGGCTCGACCATATCAGCGGCTTCTGCTACACACAGCTGACGGATATCGAGCAGGAGCAGAACGGAGTCTACAATTACGACAGATCGGAAAAATTCGACATGGAACGTATAAAAAAGATCTTGTCAAAACCCGGCATGAATCGGACGAACCAGAAATAGAGATGTTCCGGAGGCAACGAAAAGCTGCACTTATTTTCGCAGCCTTAATGGCTGTTTTTGTAACTGTCCGTTCCTTTCCTTTTGACGGACAATCAGAGACAGAGACATCCATCCGCAACTTCAGCAGAGAGACCATCCAGTATTCTATCCGTCCCCACCGCTCGGAAAATAAACCCGAGGTAAAAACTTTAGAAGTTGGGGCCGTGCACCGTTATCCGGGAAACTTCGATATTGACATCACCTTTCGGCAGGGGGAAAAACGTATCACGTACAGGATAGATACCGGACGGCCTTATATCTTCCGCTATGATGAAAGGGGGCAGCTGGAGCTTTTTATCGGCTCGCACGGCAGAAGCGACGCCGTCGATCTGGCTCCGTATGTCGTCACCCCCATGGACATCGTCGACAGGATGTTGGAGATGGCCGGAGTTGATAAAGAAGATGTCGTCTATGATATCGGTTGCGGCGATGGACGCATTGTCATTAAGGCCGCCGAAAAGTATGGTGCCCGTGGAGTGGGAATCGATATCGTACCGGAAAGGATTCGACAATCGCTGCAGAACGCCCGCCAAGCCGGTGTAGAAAGTCTGGTCGAATTCCGGCTTGAAGACGCGACCAAGTCAGACCTAACGGAGGCCACTGTCGTGACCATGTATCTTGTCCCTGAATCCACCGCGTTTCTCCGTCCACTCCTTGAGAAGCAGCTCAAACCGGGCACTCGTGTCGTTTCTCACGGATATCCGGTTCCGGGTTGGGAAGATAGACTCTTGGCCTTTGACCAAATCGAAGTCGAATTCGAAGCCTTTCACCTCATTTATGTCTACAGAAGATAATAAGAATTCGGACCAAGGGAGCGAGGCCATTTCAGTATCTTAACCATACAGAATGGAAGAGAACGGGTGGAGCTAGCTTTCAATCTGTGTAATCTAGAGGATCGTTTCGAGTCTGTTGAGGATTCGGTCGAAGGCATTTGGATCAAGAGAGCGTATAGATTTGCCCGGGATACCGATCCATTCAGGTGCGATGTTATGTTTGTTCAGTGCCTTCATGAATTCTTCCATGAAGACGCCTCTTCCGCCGACGAACTCTACATCTTTGGGAAAGGCCTTTTGACCTGAAGCGTCCTTTTTCCAGCGGCCCACACGATCGATCCCGCAAGTGGGGCTGCCCTCGGCTCCCAGGACGGCAGTGATCTGATAACTCTTTTTTACATACTCTTTTAGGTTTTCAGCTAGATTTTTGCTCAGCGCCCGGTAGACTTCACGGATTTTGGGATGGTCGTAGGCATCCTTGGGCAGGGCTTTTCTAAAAATGCTCGACAGCTCGATCTCAGGACAGGGAATCTGATAGATCCCCGCTCCTTTCTTCATAAGAAGTTCGACAACTTCCTCTTCCATCCCCGGATAGATAGCCAGATTTTCCTCGAGGGAGTGGACGTTCAGAATGCAGTGTGAGACCACGACAATATTTCCTGATCTTTTATCACTTTGAGTCATTTTGTTCCCTTTTTCTAAGATAAATAGGCTGTAAAAATAGAGGAACCTGTCATATCCTCTTTGGATCTCGGCTCCAACATGATTCTGACCTATTTATCGATAACAAGAGCATTGGCAACGAGATCGAGGACCTGGACGACTTTAATGTCCAGTTTGTAGTGTTTGATCAGGTCATTCAATCCGTCCACACAATTGTGGCAAATGGTGCAGACGAGTTTGGCCCCGGTCGCTTTGAGCTGTTCGGCTTTGATTTCAGCCGTTTCCAAGCGGAGGGGCCTGTACTCGGCCATAGACAGCAATCCTCCTCCACCCGTACAGCAAAAATTTTCTTTCCGGTTGGGCAACATTTCCCTAAAATCCTGGCAGACGCGTTTCAGTATCCAGCGGGGTTCTTCGATCAAATCTCCGGACCGGGCAATGTTGCAGGAGTCGTGAAAAGTGACCGGCTGCTGATTTTTGCCGGGATCGACCTTGATCCGTCCTTCGGAAAGGTAGCGGATGAGGGTGATGATGACCGACTCCGAGGGCAGATT
>CBFDBS010000255.1:0-4091 GCA_965603105.1 uncultured bacterium | reverse complement strand
GACAGAAAACGGGACTCTTTATTTTTATCAGTACCAGTCGCAAACAACTGAAGATAAAACATATCCTCTCCTGTTCATCCGGGAAAGGAAACCGTCGGATGCCGGGATTGTCGATGCACGAATCGCCACCGTCGACTTCACCGGTGTTTCGGTGAGGCTAGGAATCAAGTTCAAGTTTTAGATTTTTTCAGAAGGGCAATCCGCTGGGCGTGTAATCCTCGAAAGAGGGAATAAATCTTTTCCACTTCGAAACCAACGGATTTCGCTTCATCCCTGAAATCTTCTCCTGAAATCATTCTTATCCGCGTGGGGCTCTTTTTCACTTTTCGGCGTAATTTCCTCTGTAAGCGGTGAAGGGCATTGGTCTGATAGTAGGAAACGAGCAGCCACTTTTCCGAAACCCGATGGAATTCCCCAAGGACTCTTTCCCGGTCGCGGCTTTCGTGGAGATGATGGAAAAAACGCATGGAAAAAACGAGAAAGAAACTTTCGTCTTTGAAGGGAAGTCCCTTGACGGCGTCGGCGACTGCCCCTGGAGACGGGGAAGCATTCCCTAATTGCCGCCTGGCATTTGCTCTTTCGACCATAAAAAAAGAAAGGTCGCAGTTGATAGAAGTGAATCCCTTTTTACTGAGCAAGCCGGAAAACCTCCCGTATCCGCAGGGAAGGTCAAGAGCCTGACCCGGATGACTCCCGACGGTCTCGAGTAGCCGTTCGAGAAGACGATTCTCCCTTGAATGGACGAGCTTCTGGTCCCAGCCCCTGTATCTTTTTTTTTCATAATCTTCAACTTCGTGCTTTTCAAAAGCCATTAACTTTCTTCCTTATTAGGTCATCAATGATAGAATTTCAGAACTTCAGCCGATTTGACCTATTCTTGTAATCTCGCTTTAGCGCCTCTCCTGTAAACTTCACCCGGGCAATGTCCTGGCAAGTTACTCCCTATTTCTTATAATAAATATATTTGGGACTTCCGTCCAAGAAGATCTGTTGGTTGACTGCGGATATTTCCCGGCCATCCCGGTCGAACACATTCACTGGACTGCCTGGACAGACCGCAGGTAAAGGAAGGGCCTGACCCCAATTTTTCTTTTCTTTCGTCCAAACGACAAGAACATTCTCTTCCCCCCTGCAGAACATAAACACTTCGGCCTGTGGGTGAGGGATTTTCCCTTCAAAGCGGCTGTCTCTTAGGTGTTTCACCATTGCCTTCAAGGCCTGGAAGCTGGGACGCTTCCTCCAAGACGAGCCCCTGCCGTCGATCAAACCATAGCCGGGAGCAATGAGCTGCCACCAGTAAATCCTTTCAACCCATCCCGTGACAACAAGTAAAATATAATAGCGCACCAGATAGTCGGCCTGCTCTTCTTCGGAGACATTCGGCTTGCCCGCAGCGGGAGAATACTTTCCTGTGCCCTCGAGGGGCCAGTTGACCTCGGTAATCCACAGGGGACGGTCTTTGAGGCAGGTGTTGACAACGGCGCGCAGCAGAGCCAGTTTATGGACAGCATCCCACCCGAACTGTTTGCTCTCCGGAGCACCGACACGGTCGACATAGAACAGTGAGCTGACCACATCAAAAGGCACTTTTTTCAAAACGGAAGGATAGAGGTGAAATTCAAAATCGATAACAGCCGGTCCCACAAGTTTGATCCCACAGCCCTCAGCGGCACGCAGGCTGGATTCGGCCAGCCCAAGATACTCCCTGTGATCCCATACTCCCCATTTGGTCCGGTTCCAGGCATGTCCGACTTCAAAGAACGGTGAAAACCGGCTGAACCGGGCAAAGACATTTTTACAGAAATCCGCCCACTGCTGTGGATGGAGAACATCGTCCCTCTGCTGGAGAAGGGCAAAGACAACCTCGATTCCACTCTCTTCGAGCAACTGACAGAATACCTCTAATTCTCCAAATTTGTTTTCTTCCCAGGAGGGAATCCTCACCAGCGCACGTTTCACTCCCAATTCCTGAAATAAGGCAATGGCTTCTTCGTTCCTCTCCGAAGGAGAGATGGCCAGGCCGAAGGGATCGCCAATGGGTTGCGGCTGTTCGAACAGCATTTTTCTATATTTTCTGTATAGGGAAAGTACGGGGATAGATTTTTTCAAATTGCCTGCAAACAGGGAGACATAACTCCCGCTGTGCCGCAGATGATGGCGGAACCGTTCTCTTTTGGGAGCGACATTGTGCGGCTGGTCGGCGTAAACATTCCAGCGGAAATGTTCAGACATCTTTGTAGAGGGATTCGATCAGGTCAGCGTACTTTCTCTCGACGATGTTTCTTTTGACTTTCAAAGTCGGCGTCAGCTCGCCTTCATCGATGGTGAAATCTCTGTCGAGAAGGGCAAATTTTTTTATCTTTTCGTACTGGGCGAGATTCTGGGAGGACGATTCGATCTGCTCCTCCATCATTTTTTTAATGCGCGCATTTTGGAGAAGAGCCTCTCTTCCGGTATAGTCGATACTGTTTTCCTTAGCAAAAGCTTCCAGTTTTTCGAATTCGGGGACGATGAGGGCAGAAATGAATTTCCTCCGGTCTCCCAAAACCATAACATTGACAATGTACGGATTGGTCTTGAGCAGATTTTCAATATTCTGGGGAGCGACATTTTTTCCGCCCGCAGTGACGATGATATCCTTCTTTCTGTCCGTAATAGTGATAAAACCGTCTTCATCGACGAATCCGATGTCTCCTGTCTTGAACCACTCTCCGTCGAAAACCTCAGCCGTCTCGGTTTCTTTTTTGTAGTACCCCTTCATGATGTTCGGCCCTTTGGCCAGAATCTCTCCGTCGGGGGCGATTTTTACTTCGACACCCGGGACCGGTTTGCCGACCGTCCCAAATTTGACGTTTTCAAACGTGTTCAAGGAAATGGCCGGCGACGTTTCAGTCAATCCATAACCCTCGAGAATAGTCATTCCTATGGCCCCAAAAAATTCGGCGATGCTTTTGGAAAGAGGGGCGGCGCCGGAGACTATTATTCTGAGCTTCCCTCCGGTCTTATCGATGATTTTAGAAAAAACGAGCTTGTGGGCCATTTTTCTTTTCCACTCGAGGAAAGAGGAGATCTTTTGCGAGGTCAGCTTTTTTTGGGAGTGCTTTTTTCCTGTTTTTAAAGCCCAAAAGAAAATCTTTCTCTTAAGAGGGGAACTGTTGAGCACATTCTCCATTATTCCCGCATAAAACTTTTCATAAAGACGGGGAACACTTGTCAAAAGATGGGGCCGGATTTCCGCCAGATTGTCGATTATGGTCTCGGGGCGCTCGGCAAAGGCGATGGTCACTCCTTTATGGATATACGCCATCGTCACCAGGTGTTCAAAACTGTGCGACAACGGCAGCCAGGAGAGACTCGTGTCCTTTTCAGTAAATACAATGATTTGACAGACAGCTTTTAAGTTGGAGGCGAGGTTCCCGTGAGTCAACATCACTCCTTTGGGGGATCCCGTCGTTCCTGAAGTGTAGATGATGCAGGCAAGATCGTCCGGCTTGATGGACAGAGCCTTGTTGACAAAACGTTCCGGTTCGGCTTCCGCCCTCTTCTTTCCCCTTTCCATAACGTCATCAAACGTTAGAATCCCCTCAGGAGCTTCAGCCCCAAAAGTGACATAATGGGTCACATTGGTCAATGAATGCCGGATGTCCTTCAACTTCGCCCAGAGTTCAGGACTCGAAAAGACAACAATTTTTGTGTCCGAGTCTTCGATGATAAACTGAATCTGTTCCGGGGAAAGAGTTGTATAGATGGGAACACTGATGCCCCCCAAACACAAATTGGCGCAGTTGGTCATCACCCATTCGGGTCTGTTCTCCGAAAAAATAACGAGTTTCTCTCCCGCTTCCAATCCCAACTCTCCCAGTCCCAAAGAGAAGTGTTTGACGGTGTCAGCGAAATCCCTGCTGGAGAAGGAAACATATTTTCCCTCCTTCTTGTAGAGCATAAAATCCTGCTTGTCGTAGGACTCGATGGCTTTCAAAACAATCTGACTGAGTGTATCGGTCATTCTCCCCTCCTTCTATTGAATGGAAACAAGTCCAAGTAACATCTGTCGATTAATACCCTGATTGAGAGTGCATGTCAAGACAACC
>CBFDBS010000254.1:0-4106 GCA_965603105.1 uncultured bacterium | reverse complement strand
TGGCGTCGAAAATCCATCGAGTGAGCGAAGTTATCTCCGCAATTTTACCCACACATAATGAAAGAGATCCTCCTTTATTTTATCGTTTTTCTTCGGCAGAAGGGGAAGGACATCCGAACCAAGACAATCCGAAGCGGCATCACACCAAACGGCGCATTTGAAGTCTTTTTTCACCCTCTCTTCACATTTCTCAACGAGCGATCCACACTCAGGACATATCCTGGATAAATCATCGAAAAAGAATTCTACAGCGGTTCCGCAAAAACAGCACAGGATCTCCGAGACGACATCTTCAATCTTTTTTCTGGATAAATCCTGGCCCGGACACTTTTTAAAAACCATGGCTGTCACTGGGATAACTTTCGGCCTTTTCCAGTCTCTCTCCGATGGGTGGGTGGGAATAATACAATATTTTGACCCACTTTTCCGGGTAGGCATTGGCCAGGTTCCGGTTGGCAAGCCCGGCCAGAGCGGAAATATATGGAGAAGGATCTCCGATATTTTCAAGGGCGTAGCGGTCCGCCTGTTTTTCAAAATAGCGGCTGAGAGAATTCCCCAAAGGGCCGAAAAGAACCAGGGACACGGCTCCTGCACAAATAGCAAAATACGGAAGGAGGGCAAGATTCTCTCTTGACGACAAGAGAAACTGGGGAAAAGTTGCCTTCATCAGAAGATTGACGAAGAAGAACACGATCAGTTGCTGGACCGTGCCGACGACAATGCTTTTCCAGATATGACGGTGTCTGTAATGTCCCACCTCATGGGCAAGGATGGACCTGATTTCGGGAACATCCATGTTGTCCATCAAATTGTCTCCGAGAACCACCCTCCGCGTCTTGCCCATCCCGGCCAGAAATGCATTTTCCTTTTTGGTTTGCCGACTCATATCCTCTTTGAAAAATCCGCTACTCTTGAGTCCGCCTCTATTGAGAATCGCTTCCAGGGCAGACGTCATTTCCTCATTTTCGATGGGTGTGTACTTATTGAAAATGGGCAGGATAACGACGGGGAAGAGAGTGGCTAGAATCACACTGATCAGGGCCGATCCCCCGCCGGCCGCCAGCCACCAGTAATCGGACATCGCATCCAGCACCCAAAAAAGAAGACCTAGAACAATCCACATCAGGACAAGGCCGACCAAAAAGGATTTGCTTTTCTCCCACAGCCAGCTTCTGACCGTATGATTGGAGAATTTCCACTTGTGCTCATGGATGTAGCCGCTGTAGAAGCTGAGAGGGAAACTGCCGATGAAGAGGCAAATATCGAGAACTGCCACATAGATGATAAAAGCCACAAAAAAATTTCCTTGAAAAAGATCTCGAGAAAGGAAGGAGCTGAAACCGGAATGAAAAAAAACAAGAAGAACGAGCACGGAGAGGAGAAGACCACCTAAGCCCAGCAATCGGTTTTCTTTTTCGTATCGCCTGGCCTGTTGCTGCTTTTCCGCATCCAAAAGAGGATGTAGCTTATTCATTCCATTTATTCCTTGCAGGACTTCATTATAGCCGAGATAGAGAACGAGAAAAAGCCGTCAAAAGATAGCTGTGCCATTTTCCTCTTGGTTGCCTTTTCCCCCCGAGACAGGTATGATGCCTTTGATCAAAATCTGAAAACGTTTGCCTGAAATGGAATACCTCAATCTACTCCTCCTGTTCGGGATGGGAATTGTGGTCGGATTTATCAATGTCAATGCGGGAGGGGGATCCAGCCTGACACTGCCGACTCTTATCTTCATGGGGCTCGATGGGGCCTTAGCCAATGGGACCAACCGGGTCGCCATTTTCTTTCAGAATATATTTGCCGTGGCCTCATTCCGAAAACAGCAGTTCTTCGACTTCCAGCTCAGCGGAAAATTATCCCTCTTCACTCTCCCCGGAGCCATCATCGGATCCATCATGGCCACCAAAATCAGCGGCGTCCTTTTTGAGAAGATTCTAGGAGGAGTCCTGATATTTATCGTTGTTTCCATGTTTTTCTCAGGGCCCTACTCAAAAGAAAACAGAAAGCACTCAGAAAAGAAAAACTGGCTGATTTATCCCGCTCTGGTGGGCATCGGATTCTACGGAGGATTCCTCCAAATCGGAGTCGGTTTTTTGTTTATGGCCGCCCTCTACCACCTTCTCAAAGTCGATCTGATCAGGGTCAACATGCACAAAGTTTTTATTATCCTCATCTATACGGTACCGGCCCTGGTCATTTTCCTGATTACCGGAAATGTCAATTGGAAACTGGGACTCTCTCTGGCTGCCGGAAGTGCCCTCGGAGCCTGGATCGGAGCTCATGCCTCGGTGAAAGGCGGCGAAAAAACGATCCGAATCGTCCTGGCTGTGGCCATTCTGATTATGGCCGCCAAGCTTTTCGGACTTTTTTGATGTTCGGGTTGGCCGCTGCCTATCTTTTTAAATAAGCCCTTCCAGCCTCCGGATTCCCGCTTCAGAATTGTCTCCCAAATTGATCCGGAGCACCCGCCTTTTCCTTTCCTTCAAGGCCAGATAATCTCCTAAAGCCTGGGCCTGAATGAGATCTTCAAAAGTGAAATCCGTTTCAGGAACCTCAATATGGCAATCAGGTTCATCCACCAACTGAAGGAAAAGCCCCTTGTCAGGCCCTCCTTTATGGAGCTGACCCGTCGAATGCAGGAAACGCGGCCCGAAACCCTGCGTGCTCGCCAAGCGGGTTTTTTTTGTCAGTTTTTTCCTTAAACTTTGTAAGGCCTCCGCTATTTGAAGACCGGGAGGAAGAAAAGCCTGAATACAGAAATAATCGTTTTCTTTTCCTTGTGATATCCAGGAAGAAAAAGTCTCGCCTGTTTTTGCCTCTTCGATTCTGTAAGTTTCTTCCCCGGCCTCCTTCCGGCGGGAACCACTCCCTTCCTCCATGGCTTGGCGGGTCAGTTTTTTGGCTAGCTCGACATCGGGCTGATTGAAAGGATTGATGCCGAGGATGGATGATGCCGACGCCACGGCCACCTCCCAACGGAAAATCTCTTGCGCCAGACCATACCCGTCCTTTAGATCGATCCTGATCGTCGGGTGGCCGGATTTCTCTATCCGTTCCACATGCGCGATCAGGTCAACATCAACATCGCCTTCCATAAGAAAGGCCACGAAAAAGCGGTCGCTTCCATACTCTTCGGCGGGAATTTTCGGCTCATCGATGACAGGTATGATGCCCCTCGCCTCTTTGCCCGTGCTCTCGGCGACAAGCTGCTCCAGCCAGTGTGGAAAACGGCTCAACGAAGCAGAAGCCATGACCGTCATCTTATCCCGGCATTCGCTCATCTCTCCTAGAGCGGCCCCAAGATACAGGCACGAGATTCTCTCATCCGTCACATCTTCCGTACAGCTCTCTGCTGCAAACGCAGCTCTGTCGAGAAGCTTTTCGATGTCCAAACCGATCAGAGCCGAGGGCACGAGGCCGAATTCGGAAAGGGCTGAAAAGCGGCCTCCGACGTCGGTCGGAGCGAGAAAAATCTTCCTGAATTCCCTCTGCAGTCCCAGTGTCTGAAGGGGCGTGCCCGGATCCGTGATAGCCACAAACTGGCGGCCCGGATCGTTTCTTCTTGAGCCGATCTTTTTCCAGAAATACTTGAAGAGCGAGAGAGTCTCGAGTGTCGAGCCGGATTTACTGGAGACGACAAAAAGGGTTCGATCGACATCAATGGCTCTGATTACGGATTCGACGGCCTTGGGGTGGGTGCTGTCTGCGACGATAAGCTCAGGAAATCCTGGAGCGTTTCCGAAAGTAACCTGAAAAACCTCTGGCGCCAAACTCGATCCCCCCATCCCACACAAGACGGCATGGGAGAAATCTTCATCTCTGATTTCCTCCCTGAATAGATGTATTTCCTCTATCCGTTCCTTCATGATTGATGGAAGTGTCAGCCAACCCAATCTATCCGTGATTTCTCTTTGAGGTGAGGCCGCCCAGAGCAACGGATCTTTTGCCCTGAGGCGCCCCATGAAATCCTGTTTTTTCCACTGAGAAAGGCGGTCCCTGACCTGTGTCTGGAATTCCTGGAGGTTAAAAATCATTCGTTGTCGAGTAGACATCTTCACCTCCTTTCGGTTTAATGCCCCTCACAGAACCGTACTTGCGGATTTCCC
>CBFDBS010000253.1:0-4118 GCA_965603105.1 uncultured bacterium | reverse complement strand
TACATCTGAGCAAAAAATCCTCCACGTCCCCTGACCTTCAAAGTTCCCGAAGACGCAATGCTTTGGACGACAAAACCCAGTTCATCCGTATGAGCGACAAACAGCAGGTGGGGTTTCCCCTCTCCTACCGTGAACCACACATTTTGCATGTCATCTCTCTGCACATCGATCCCAGACGGCAAAGATTCCTGAATATAATCGGCGACCTCGGTTTCATAACCTGAGACACCCTGAATAGGGATGAGTTCTTGGAGCAAATTCCAGGCCTCAGGGCTGACCTCTCCCGTCTTCGAGGACGAACAAGAACCGAGCAAGGCCACAGCCAGAATTAGAATGAAGACTGTCTTTTTCATTTCATCCTCCTCACTGAAGCAGAAAAGAGATGAGTTTCATCAGGATTTCGACATCCCTGAAATCCACAATTTCGTTGGGAGTTGCCGGAAATTTCAGGGGGATGAACAGACCTACAGCATTTTCATCGGAGAGAAAAGCATTGAAAATCATAGACTCCGCATTTTCCATCTGCTGCAGAGGTAGGTTTTCAGAAGCTGCGAACTGCAGAATTCTATCACCCAAAGCCGAATTCTCTCCACCTGCAGTTACAAAAACAGGCCCTTCACCGATAGAAATCCCGTTATCCGCCTGCGGATCGACCGGATAGGTGTCGACGATAAGATAGCGGGAGGCGGCAAGTTTTTCCTTAGCCACGACAGCACCAAGGGCAGCCCTGGGTCTCGACCTCCGGGCGGGAAACTTGCTTTGGGCTAACCAGGCAAAGGTGGCTGGATTGACCGCTGTCACTGACTGCATCTGTCCGGCAAGCTCGACAAGAACGGAAGTGCAGACCTTCGTCCCCAGGGAAGGGCCGGATTTTTGCTGCCCGGCTAAGACCGTGATTCTGGCCAACGGTGTTACGGGATCGAGCATGGCGACTCCCCTTTCCTTTGCCTCTTGTTCGGACTTCACTCCGATATCTACGAGAGCATTTTCAAGGATAAACAGACTTTGAAGGTTACTCCGCATTTCGCGGGAAGCGATATGGAGGGAAGGAAGTGTCAGGACGCCGGCCACCGGCCCCTTCTCTGTCCAGACGGTCATCGGGTGGCCGAACTGAAAGGAGTCGTAGAGATCATGAGGAGCTGAGACAGCCCTGTAAAGATGTAGATATCCTCTTTGGTCGAATCCACTGACGACATATCCGATCTCATCGATTCCCGTCACCAAAGCCAAACGGTCTCCGCTCTCTCCCCATGCGGCGTACAGGCTGCCCATACCGTCCCGCTCGGTTGTCAGTCCGTCCGGCAGAAGTCTTATGATTTTCTGGATCATATTCTCTTCGTATCCTGTCGGCGAAGGCATTTTTAATATTTCTTCCAGCGTTTGTTTCTCCCCGGGCGCTCCCGCTTGAAGAAAAGAGAATAAAATCAAGAGAGAAAGTGAAATAATGAAAGGTTGTTTTCTCATCGAACAAGCACCTCCTTCCAAGAGCTCAGGGCAAAATAGTATCACATGCGCTTCTCGATACCAAAGAAATAAATAGCGATCATGGACTCATTACAATTTCTCTAAGTGTACACAGTTTTTGGCAGAATATGTCTGTCAGGCTGCTCCCCTCCTAACGTGTTACACATAAAAACGGTAGAGAATTGATTATTCAACGGGGAAGGGAAATGTTACGATTAGTAATATAGTGATGTATGATCGCTGTGTACTAGCCTGACCTATTCATAAATTTGGCCCTGGGCCCATCTTTTATTTTCTTCAAAATCTGAAAGATAATATATTTCGTGCGAGTTTCCATATCGCTCATTTTTTCCGCTCGTTTTTAAAAGAAAATTTCGGCCAAATTTACCTTCCAGGCGAGCCAATCTTACCTCATCGGCTTCCTTGCAGCCTGTTCGACCGGTGCTCCACGGTACGCCTTCACATGCCTCATCGTCGCCGCTAAGACAACCTTGACTCGTGAATAATCCAGGCTTGAAATGAAGAAGGTTAATTCTTGAAAAGTTTACAGTATCAATGCATTCATTAGCGGCTGCTGAGGGGATATACAGATCCGTCCCAGATCAACAATAGTTGAGGGATTAGCCCTTTAGAATTTTTAACGCCTTGTCGATATCCGAGACGTCGAGAATGACGGCATTCGAATTTTTTTTCTTGTTGAGGGTGCTGTAACAGTACTCGATGTTGATGCCCTTGTTTCCCAGCTTACTGGCCACTTCCGCCAAAGCACCCGGCCGGTTTTCCAGATTCACGAGAAGGACATCCCTCAGCTCGGTGGTGTACTCCAGTTTAGACAAAATCTTGACCGCCTTGTTGAGGTTTTGAACCAGAAGTTTGGCCGTGTCCTGGAAAACGCCGATGGCATCGACATTGATCCCGTTTTCGGCCAGGTGACTGCACATCTCTCCGAGTGTGGCCGGTTTGTTTTCAAGAACAACGAAAATTTCAGTGATTCTTTCCATTTTTTCCCCCATATTTTATTCTAAAGGAGATTCAAAATTTTAAAAAATCGTTTGTAAGATCTCAGCTTCATGAATCAAACTTGGAATAGGCCTTGAGGTATTGGGCCCGGAAATAATTATCAGCCTCTCCTAAATCTCTATAGCTCAATTCCTGCCTCTTAAAGGATAGCTCTCCTCTAAAGTCTTCAATCGATCTGAAGCGTGCTCCCCGCATCCAGGATTTGAGGCCGTCCAGAATCTTGCCAAGTTCATCCAATCCCTTCTTATACAGGACACTGCAGGCCTGAACAGCCACAGCTCCTGCCAGGAGCTGCTTGACGACACCTTCGGAATCCTGTATCCCTCCGGAAGATGCGAGATCGCATTTCACTCTGTCTGCCAGGAGAGCCACCCATCGTAAAGTCTGATGAAAGTTCCCCACTCCTTTGATGTTTTTAGTCCTCCGTTTCACTATATCAATATCCGGTTCCAAAAACCAGTTAAAAAAGACCAGTGCATCGGCCCCTGCATTAGCCAGCTGATCCGCCAGATGTGGAATGGATGTGATCTGATTGGTCAGCTTGATCGAGACGGGAATGGATACATCATTTTTGACTTCCCGAAGAATTTCGAGGTGAGAGCGCTCAAAGTCAGATCCCGAGGCATCGAGGTCGAGAGGGAGAAAGTAGATATTCAACTCCAGAGCATCGGCTCCGGCCCCCTCTATCTGCTTGGCGAAGCTTGGCCAAAGTTTAGGTGTCTGGCAGTTCACGCTGGCGATGATCGGGATATTGACCTCCTTTTTGGCCTCCTCGATCATTTGGCAGAGAGCGTTGGGCGCATATTCCAGAAGGCCGCCTGAACGCAGGTAGTCGAGCGCTTCAGGATGCATCGTGTATCCCTCAACAGGATTTTCTCCTTTGACCATGAATTGCTCCTCGAATATCGATTTCAAGACAACGGCACCCGCACCGGCATCCGCACAGCTTTTGACTCCGCCAACATTTCTGGTCAAATCACAGCTCGAAACGATGACCGGGTTTCTCAGCTTGAGCCCCATATAGGATGTGGAAAGATCAGTCATTCCAAGCTCCTTTCTCTGACAAATTCATCTCAGTGATGTCATTATAAAGAATTTCCGCCGACTTGTCTTGCCCATTTGGGTATTATTTCAAGTCGATGGAAGCGACACATTGAATAAACGTGAAGAAAATTTCATGCATCATCGACACGATATTCCGACATCTGTCTTCAGTTGAGGACACAAATTCCTTCATTTCTCTCAAATTCCCCCTTGAATCTATTTGGCACAAAGATTGCTATTATTCATTTTGGTGTTTTATATAAAGAGGGGAAACCAATGATGAGAAGATATGCCGTTGTATTGGCAGTTTGTATATTCACTTTAACAATTTTTGCCCAAGAAATCCAATACGATGTCGTCGCCATCAACATCGAGGTTCCGGTCAGGGTTTTTAAGGGAAATGAATTCATAGACAACCTGACCATCGAAAATTTTGAAGTCTATGAGGAAGGCGTCCTCCAGAATATCGAAGCCGTTTATCTTATTCGGAAAACTGAGATCGAAAGAAAAGAGTTCAATAATACATTAAACAAAGGGCCAGAATTATCGAATCACACACCGCTCCGGATATGTCGCGGATTAGAGGCTCT
>CBFDBS010000252.1:0-4129 GCA_965603105.1 uncultured bacterium | reverse complement strand
ACTGGGGGGCCATCGGTGTTTTTAAAGGCCTCGGGAACCTCACTATTCTCAGCCCATTTCTGGCTGCCTGGGGACCGAACCTCATCTTTGGTCTGGTCGGACTCTATCTGCTGTTCACCTTGAGAACCTAAAAAAGGGAAGAGAACCTTCTTCCTTAATACGAACTGATGGGCCCTGTCTAGCTAAATTTTCCAAAAAAGGGTGGGAAGGCTCTGCGGAGCTGAAGGCTCCTACATTTTGTATTTACCGAAATCTTCAGGCTTGAGGTTCTCCAACCAGTTTTTGAGTTTTTCAGAATCCTCCAGATTGTCTTCGAACTTCAAATTGTGGGCTTTTTCCACGACTCTCTCATCGACGAATATGGGAGCTTCCGTCCGCAGAACGAGGGCGATGGCATCCGAGGGACGGGAATCGATGGTGATGGTCTGGTCCTTGTAGCGGCAATGGATCAGGGCATAGAAAGTGTTGTCTCTGACATCGTTGACGACGATTTTTTCGACGGTGATTCCCAGTTCATCGAGGACGTTTTTTAAAAGGTCGTGCGTCATCGGGCGCGGTGTCGAAATGTTCTCGATCCTCAAGGCGATGGCGTTTGCTTCGAAGACACCGATCCAGATGGGGAGCATCCGGTCGCTCTTGAGATCTTCGAGGACGACGATGGGCATTTTGGATATGGGATCAACCACAAGCCCTTTGATTTTCATTTCAATTTCCATTTGACCTCCGCACCAGACATAAATATAAAGTGTGCCCCTGCGCTTGTCAAGAACTGGGGATTTGGATAATGGCTGAAATGTTTTCGGCCAGACCGGCCAGGATGAGGAGGTCGCCCTCCAGGATGACTTCATCAGCGGAAGGGATGGGAATGGTTTTGGGAGGGAATTTCCTCTTGATGAGGAGGATGTCTATCCTGTGGGCTGCTTTCAGGTTGAGCTGCTTGAGGGATTGACCCCAGAACGCGGCCGGCGCTTCGATTTCCATGATTTTGTATCCAGTGCCGATGTCGAAGGATTTTGTTGTCGGGGAAAATTTCAGCTTTTGAAAGATCCCCTCGGCCGCTTCCCTCCTGATGATTTCATGGTTGTAGGCTTCGATCACGTTCTGACGTTTGACCACTCCGGCAAATTTTTGGCCCTGGAGAACGGTGATTTCGGCCACGTCTTCCCGGCCGAAGATTTTCATAGCCTGCTCCAGGTTGTCTTCGAAATCGATGTGGATACCCGGAAAAGCCAGGTCTTCGGCGATCAGCAGAGAATCGAGGAGTTCCTTGTCCAGGACAAGATTTTTCATCTGGTTCAGCGAAAAGCAGCCGATGTAGTTGTTTTCGGAGTCAACGATCTGGAAAGCGTGATGCTTGCTCCCGAGAGCCTGGTCGATGATCTGTCCCACATGGTCGCTGTTCTGGAATACTTTGTAATCCTGGCTGATAAAATCCTTCACCTTCAGCGATCGGAGGATGTTGACTTCACGCCCTTCGGAAAAAAGAATCCCCCTTTTCTTCAGCTTCATGGTGTAAATGGATTCTCTGTGGAGCCCAACCGTCATCAAGGAGGCGATGATACAGGAGAGCATAAGGGGAAGGATGATTTTGTAGTCGTTGGTCAGCTCGAAGATGATGATAATGGCCGTTATCGGCGCGTGGGTGGCGGCAGCCACGACCGCTCCCATGCCGACGAGGGAGAAGGCGCCGGGTGAAGACATGATACCGGGGAAGCTGTTATGAAAGAAAGTGCCGACCACGTTCCCGGTCATAGCACCGAGAAAGAGCGAGGGCGCAAAAATTCCTCCCGAGCCTCCTGAGCCCAAGGTCAAAGACGTGCTGAGGATTTTCACGAATATGAGCGCCAGCGCCAGCCAGAGTCCCAGTTGACTGTTCAGGCCGGCATCCATGGCCTCGTAGCTGACACCGAAGATCTGGGGAAACTTCAATCCGATCACTCCCACCAGAAGGCCTCCCATGGCAGGTTTGACAAGAGGATGAACTTTCAGGCTTTCGAATTTATCTTCGAGGAAGTAGAGCACTTGAATGAACAGGATGGCCACGCCTCCGCAAATCAGTCCCAAGAGGAGATAAGGTCCGATCTCCCAGACGCTGATCAGGGTGTATTTGGGGACGGTGAAAGCGGAGAAATCTCCGCTGATGAACCGGGATGTCAGGGTGGAGATGACGGAGGCGATGATGACAGGAGAAAAGGAATAAACACCGAACTCCCCCAAAATGACCTCGACTGCGAAAAGAGCGCCGGCGATGGGAGCGTTGAAGGTGGCCCCGATACCGGCGCCTGCTCCCGCGGCCACAAGCGTTTTCATCCCCCTCTCTTTGATCTTGAATAACTGCCCGATGGTCGAGGCCAGGCTGGCGCTGACCTGGACGATAGGCCCTTCCCGCCCGGTCGATCCGCCCGAAGCGATACAGATGGAAGAGGTGATGGCCTTAACGGCAGAGACTTGGTTCCGGATTTTCCCTCCGCGGAAGATGAGCGATTCCATGACTTCGGGAACTCCATGTCCCTTGGCTTCTTTGGCGCCATAGAAGATGATAGGAGCGATGATCAATCCTCCAATTGTCGGGATGAGGATGGTCAGAAACCAAGGCTGACTGGAAACCGCATCGATGATGCTGTCTGCTCTCCAGAATATCGTCTGGAAAAAGTGGATCATCCATTTGAAGAGGGCGGAGGCCAGTCCAGCCAGAGCACCGACAAGAACGGACAGGAGGGTCAGCCGGATGTGTTCGTTGAAATCGCTGTCTTTGAAACCGACGTTCATTTTAAAAAAGGGTGAGCTGTTCCTGGCAGGCCTCGTCTCCATCCTCTTCGTCAAAGAGATGGATTCGGCCAAAGACACCGTCGTGACCCGGCACAATTTTTACCCGCCCTTTTCTCATCCGGTCCACGGCCTGGCTGATCCTTTCCGGGGCGATGCGGGCCAACTCCTCGACGGGTATTTCTGTCAGAATCTTGTGTTCATTCTCAAACTCATGGATGAAGCGGAAGTAGATGTCCCAGACGCTCTTGCAGTCCGCCGATCTTTCGACAGCCTGAGCGATCACTTCGTTAAAGGGGATCAGGTTTTTGTAAGGGATTCCGGATGGAGCGGGGCGTCCGGGTTCACGGTCAGCCAGTTCGGCCACCCGGTGCATTACGCCGGGGATTAATTTTTTTCCGCATTGGGGACATAAATAATTGTGATGTCTAGTTTCCTGGGGGGAAAAGATGACGCCGCACTTTCTGTGGCCGTCGTAGTGGTATTTTCCTTCTTCAGGGAAGAATTCGATGGTGTATAAGAATTTGTCTGGATCCTTGCTTTTAAGAGCGTTGACCATCCCTGCGAAGCTGAATTCGGAGTCAAAAACATTGGCTTCCCTCATGATCCGGGATGGGGAATGGGCATCCGAATTGGAGACAAGCGTGTATTTATCCAATGCGGACAGGAGACGGTTCATGCCCGGATCGGATGACAGACCCGTTTCCAGGGCGAAGATAAATGGTGTCATCTCCTCGAAGCACTCTTCGATGAGGTCAAATCCGGAGTTGGCGCCGAAGAGAGAAAACCATGGCGTCCAGATGTGGGCGGGAATGACGACGCACTGCGGGCAATGTTTGGCCACCATTTTTACAAACTCTTTGGCATCCATACCGAGGATGGGTCGCCCGTCCGACCGCAGGTTGCCGATCCCTGCCAGTTTGTCCCTGATTGTGTCGACGGATTCGAAATCCGGAGCCAGAATAATCAAATGAATCTTACGGACCTTCCCTTTTTTTGAGTAGATGAAGCTTATTTCCGTCGACAGGATGAAGGAGATGTCCTCTGTCGACAGAGAAATGGATTGGAGGTGTTGATTTTCTGGGGGCAGGATGTCTTTCAACTGGAAGAATCCGTTTCCCGCGGATTTCAGCTTTTCCTTGATCAGAAAGAGCCATTCGGGGTGGGTGAAATCAGCCGAGGCCAAGAGCTGGATCCCCTTGATTTTTGCCCAGAAAGCCAGTGTGTCCAGCGTCATGTCGCGCGCCGTGGCACGGGAGAACTTGGAGTGGATGTGTAGGTCGGCGATGTATCTCATTTTATCTGTTCAAGTGTATGAGATTGAAAATGACATTACAAGGAAAACCGACAAGAATCTTTTTTT
>CBFDBS010000251.1:0-4167 GCA_965603105.1 uncultured bacterium | reverse complement strand
GGGAGATGGTAGAAAAGAAAAGAGAAGCCAAAGATCAACTTCAGCTGTACTGCCGTTCGCTTGGACACAGAGTGCCTTTCGAGTACTGCCGGACCATGAACACCGCTCTTCCCTGCAGGTCCATTCTGGCTTGCTGGCAGAGTGTTTTTCCTGTCGAGGAATTTATCCGGAATTTTTATTCAGAAAAGGAAATAAAGACTTTCCTCCAACCGGCCAAGCCCAAGATCCTCCAGATCTACGATTCCCTTGTCAAAGCAACGGGAGCCAAACAAAATAAAGAGGGATAATTCCATTTTTGTGAAAGGTTGATAAACTGAGGCAGGGCCAGGACTATTAATTGAGCTTGAATTCCTTGCCCTGACGGTAGCCCGCTTCAAAGGCCTTTATATTGAGGGCGACGTTTTCTTTCTTGCTGACACTTTCCAATACATATCGAAGGTCATCGTATTCGAAGGGAACCAGTCCAGTCCCTAAAGAATAACCGATGAGCACAACGTTGGCTGCCCTCGCCGATCCGGTTTCTGCGGCCGTACAGCCGGCATCGTGGACCACAAACGTCATCTTGTTTTCTCTCATAAAATCCACAACTTCCCCGTCGAATCGATCAGAAGAAACACCGTTGGCAAAACAAATCCCGCCCATTTTGAGGAATTTTAATGCTCTGTACGTTTCGAAAGTGTCCAGAGAATAAATGAAATCGGCAGCACCTGTCCTGATCAACGGGCTCTGAAATTCTCCCAGTTTCAGATGTGCGATGACCGAGCCGCCTCGCTGGCTCATGCCGTGTGTTTCCGATCCCATGACATTAATCCCCAGCCTCAATCCCAGTTCGGAAAAAATTCTGGAAGAAAAGAGGATGCCCTGCCCCCCGATCCCGGCCAAAATGATCTGGACTTTCATTTGTTCTTTCATTTTATGATTTTACAGGGACGATGGCTCCCTTCGGACAGGCGTGGACACAGACACCGCAATCGACACAATACATTCTGTCGATTTCCACCCTTTTTTCGCCTTCCACAGCGATAAGCGCCGGACACTCAAAATAATCCAGACAATAATTGCAGCCGTTGCAGTCCGCGGTGATCTCCACGGGCTGAGGATTGTCGTCAAGCTGCCCGGGACACTGAATAAGGCAGGGATGCCGGGCGATGATAACAGCGATTCCGCCATCTTCTCCCTGTGTGTATGTCCTAGCCTCCTTCAATAAGTTTATTAAAGCTTGAACATCATAGGGATCGGCGATTTTGATCCATTCCACTCCGCAGCCCCGGATCAGTCCTTCCAACGGGACTCTGACACCCTCACTCCCATCGGCCCTCACTCCACTACCCGGAGTGGGCTGCATGCCTGTCATGGCGGTGATTTCATTATCCAGGATAACCAGGATGAATCTTGCCCTATTGTAAACCGCACTGAGAAGGGAGGAAGTCCCGGAATGATAGAAAGTCGAATCTCCCATAGTGGCCACGATGGGAATATCTTTGCCGTCTTGATGGTAGGCCTGATAGAAGCCGCTGGCCAAAGTGATCCCGGCTCCCATATCGAGGACGGTATCCACTGCCTGAAGATTCAGGCCGAGGGTGTAGCAGCCGATGTCGCTGGGGTAAAGAGCCTTCGGGAACGCCTTTTTAATGGCGTAGAAAGCCGCTCTCTCGGGGCAGCCGGCGCACAGGGTCGGTTTGCGCACAGGAAGATCGAGTTTGTCAATTTGCGCCGATATCTTCGATGCTTCCGTTTTTTTCAGAGGCGAAGCGCCGGCCTCCTCGAAAACATCCGCCAGAATTTCATGAATCTTTTCGGGAGTCAGTTCTCCCTGGAGCGGGACGTGCCCGGTCTGTCTTCCCAAGACCCGGCTCTTGTCGAAAATTTGAGATTCGATGACAGTGTCGGTCTCTTCGATGACCAGGACCTTGTCGTGTTTCCGGATAAACTCAGAAATCCTTTCCTGAGGAAACGGAAAGGGAGTTCCGATCTTCAGGACCGGAATGGTTCCTCCCAGATCCAAATCCTGAAGCAAATCCAAAATAAAGGCATAGCTTGCGCTGCAGGAAATAAGGCCTAGAGGTGCCGACCCATCCGGCCCCGACTCGAAATTCCATCTCGAGTCTCTCTCAAATTTTTCCCGAATCCGCTCCAGTTTCTCATTCAGCCGGGTGTGCAGGGCCAGCCTGTATCCGGGTGTCGCCGCCCAGCGGGCCGGATCTTTTTTGAAATCGGCGGAGCGAGTCAGCTTTTTCACCGGAGTAAACTCGACAGACTGAAGGGCATGGGAGACTCTGATCGTCGGACGCACCAGCACGGGAATCTCGAAAGCCTCGGACAGCTCGAAAGCCTCTCTGACCATCTCCTTGGCTTCTTGAGGAGAAGAAGGATCGTAGACGGGCACTTTGGCAAAAAGGGCTTGAAACCGGGAGTCCTGTTCGGTTTGGGAGCTGTGCGGCCCAGGATCATCACAGCTGATAATGACCATGCCGCCGATCACTCCGGTGTAGGCCGAACTCATCAAGGAATCGGCGGCCACATTGAGCCCGACCTGTTTCATGGCCACGGCACTCCTCTTCCCTGCCCAACTGGCAGCCAGGGCAACATCGAAGGCAACCTTCTCATTGGCGGACCACTCCGTATAGATATTCAGGCCAAGAGCTTTATTGAATTCGACAACGGCCGGTAAAATCTCGGAACTGGGAGTTCCCGGGTAGGATGTGACAACATGGCATCCCGCTTCGACAATCCCCCGGGCGATGGCCACGTTTCCCAGGACTACTTTTTTTTCTTTTCCCGGCACCATTTTTTTCGGCCTAACCTGCCTATTCATGAATCTATTGAATCTATCCAACAAGGATGGGGTCAGGCTTTCGAAATTGGAATATGTCAATCAGCCTTTTCAATTTTCGAAAGTTTCGAAAGCCTGACCCCAATTCCCCGATTTCATGCGGAGCTTTGATAAATCGGCCGGAAGGCATCCATGAATCGCTGGTTTTGGGGGAAAGTTCCTATGGTCACCCGCACGAACGTCGGCTTTCCGTACATAGTCAATGGCCTGATGATAACTCCTTTTTTCTGAAGCTCTTCGGCGATCCTGACTGCGTCAGTCCCGGTGTCGATGGTCACAAAATTGGTCTCAGAAGGGATGTGGAAAACAGACAGTTCTTTCAATTGCTCGCAGAGATATTTCTTGCCGCTTTCGTTCACTTCTTTTGACTGTCTAACGTGGTCTTTATCCTCCAGGGCAGCACAGGCCCCCACTTGCGCCAGTCTGTTGACTGAAAAGGGCGGGGCTATCCGTTTAAAAGCTTTTATAAATTCTTCATGAGCCGCGCAATAGCCTATCCTGAGTCCCGCCAGCCCGAACATTTTAGAAAAGGTACGCAGAACGATCACATTTCTTCCATCCCGAATATAAGACAGAGAATCAGGAAAATCTTCTCTCTTCACGTATTCATAATAGGCTTCATCGAAGACGACGATGATGTCTTCGGGAATTGCTTCCATGAATTTCGCTATCTCCCCGCGAGAGATCGTCGATCCTATGGGATTCATGGGATTGTCGAGATAGATGATCTTCGTCCCGGGAGTGACCGCGTTTTGGATGGCATCGAGATCATGCCGGTAGTCCTTCAAGGGAATTTGGATGAGGTCGGCGCTCATGATCTGAGCGATGATCTTGCCCATGATGAACGAAGATTCGCTCATGATGTATCCGTCCCCCTCGTTTAAAAAGGCCATTCCGAAAAGATAGATCAACTCCGTCGTGCCGTTTCCGACATAAAGGTGTTCTTTAGTCACTTTCAAATGTTCTGAAAGTTTGTCCTTCAGCAGATGGCAGGTTGTATCGGGGTAGAGATGGCCGTCCATCAGACAGCTCTGTATGGCCCGAACAGCCAGAGGTGAAGGACCCAGAGGATTCTCGTTGGAAGCCAGCTTGCTGATTTCCCCCTTCAGGCCCAGCTTCTTCTGAAGGATCTCAATGGGCGGCCCCGGTTCATAATTCTCGATAGTCAAGACGTTATCTTTGATTAATTTTTTCATATCGGCGAGCGCACCAATCCCTTTTGATTTTACATCTCTATTTTTGCGGCCGGTTCATGGATTGAGGAGTCCGGTTTTTGTTTCCAAAATTGAACTCTTAAAAATTATGCCAGATTTGATTTAAAATTGCGAGAGGAA
>CBFDBS010000250.1:0-4178 GCA_965603105.1 uncultured bacterium | reverse complement strand
ACGGCGTCAGCAAGGAAAGCACTTTATTTTTCACCATCTCCGACCGGGGAGCACTTGGAGAGAATATCAGCCTCGAGCTCGTCCATCAACCGGTGGAATACACCGGTGTGGAAAGATATTCGTCTCTCGAACGGTTCTCCTCCCAGATCGCCAGGTTGAGCGGACGCGGAGTAACGGTCTACACTTCTTTCAAGCCCGAAGAATTAATGCGTGAGGTGTCCAGCGAAAAATTGGGAACGTTGAGGACAAACATGATGTTCAACGAATGGGACGGACGGCTTACCAGGGAACTCCAGTTCGTCGAGCATCTCAAGAATCGTTTTCCCGATGTCGAAGTCAAAGACTGCTCGGGTAAAATCTGGGAGCTTCGCATGATAAAATCTGCAGCCGAAATCGGGCTCATGCGAGAGGCCGGAAGAATCGGAGTTCAGGCTTTGACGGAGATGATGAAGTCAACCCGTCCCGGGATGTACGAGTATGAAGTGGCGGCTCTTTATGACTACATGTGTAAAAAAGAGGGAGTTAAAGATCAGGCTTACATCCCCATTATCAGTTCCGAAGAGAACCAACCCTATCTTCATTATCACAAGTACAACAGGCTTTTAAAAGACGGTGATTTTCTTGTCGTCGATGCCGGGCCCGATGTCGGATATTACGATGTGGATATTTCGCTTTCCTACCCGGCCAACGGCAAATTCACTCCCAGGCAGAGAGAGATCTATGAAGCCTGTTATGAAATCGAGAAAGCCTGCATTTCCCTTTACAGGCCAGGAATCACCTGCCGGGAAGTCAATGACAAGATGAAAGAGATTCTCGTAGAGAAAGGCTTCGATCTCAACACGGATGCCTTTAAAATCATGACACGCGGAGGGGGCGGATGCAGCCACTATGTCGGTATGGCTGTCCACGATGTCGGGGGATCGCCGAGAAATATCCCCCTCAAGCCGGGAATGGTTTTCGCCTGTGACATTTTGGCCGTATTTCCTGAGGAAAACCTGGGTGTGCGGGTCGAGGATACGGTTCTGATCACCGAGGATGGCTGTGAAAACCTGTCTCCCGGACTCCCCCGCTCTGTTGACGAGATCGAAGCCCTGATGAAAAACCAGGGAATCGTCCAAATCCTCAAAGAAAAAGGAATCTATTAACAAATGAAAAACAGACTTCAGGTTTTTCTGTTGGGCATTGTTTTGCTCCTGGTTGCGTTTTACGGGCCGGTGCCGGCGTCGGACTCAGCGATGGCTTTCACTGTCTCCATGGAAAAACCGCACACGCATTACTACCATGTGGTCTTCCACTGCCGGGGATTGATCGGAGAGACACAGGATTTTAAACTCCCTGTCTGGACGCCGGGCTATTACATGATCATGGATTATGCCAAGAACGTATTGAATTTCAATGTTGAAGACGGAGAGGGAAATTGTATCGAGTGGGCAAAAACGACTAAAAACACCTGGCGGATCAAATCCGGAACGGTCGATTCTTTGCTCATTAGCTATGACATCTATGCCTTTTCCCGATCTGTGGCCGACAGCTATCTCGATGACTCCCGGGCATTCATCTGTCCTACAGGCGTCTTTATGCATGTGGACGGACATCTGGATCATCCCGTATCCGTTGCCTTCCGTCCCCATGATGCCGGCCACAGGATTTCTACCGGGCTCGATTCTGTCGACGGAAAGCTCAACACCTTCTCCGCCCCGGACTTCGATGTCCTCTACGACTGTCCGATTCTGATAGGCAATCAGGAATTTCTCCGATTCAAGGTCCAGGAGATTCCCCACATCATAGCCATCGAGAATCTGGGGGATGTCGATAAGGAAAAATTCGTTGCGGACATTAAAAAAGTCTGCGAAGGCACGGTCCGGCTCATCGGAGAAATCCCTTTCCGGCACTACACGTTCATTATGATGGAGAGCGGCGGAGGAGGATTGGAACATTTGAACTCGATGGCCGTTTTTTACAATCCCTCAGGATGGGAAAGTCCTTCAGGCTACAAACGATGGCTGGCCTTCATCGCCCACGAATACTACCACCTCTATAATGTCAAAAGGATCCGCCCTCTCGTTCTCGGACCTTTCGATTACGATCGAGAAAACTACACCAATATGCTCTGGGTTTCGGAAGGATTTTCCGTCTACTATGAATACCTCATCCTCAGAAGGGCCGGACTCTCAACCCGTGAAGAGTTTTTCGATCAGGTTCGAAGATTCATCGCCGCTTTCGAAAACCGTCCTGGCCGTCTCTTCCAGTCGGCTCAGGAGTCGAGCTTCGATACCTGGCTGAAATTTTTCAACCGCAGCGAAAACAGCGCTAATACGACCATCTCTTACTATGACAAAGGGGCGGCGCTCGGTCTTCTTCTGGATCTGAAAATCCGGCATGAGACCGACAATCTCAAGTCACTGGACGACGTGATGCGGACTCTCTACTTCGATTACCATAAAGATAAGGGAAGGGGCTTTACAGACTCGGATTTTCGCGCTGAATGTGAAAAGGCGGCCGGTTGTCCCCTCCCCGAAATCTTCGACGTCTATGTTTCGACCGTTCAAGACATCGACTATATGAAATACTTCGCTTACGCAGGACTGGAGATCGATGTGACCTATAAGGAGATGCCCGGTGTCTTTTTTGGTGTTTCGTCTCAGGAGCAGAGTGGAAGTCTTGTGATTTCGAGCGTTGAACGGGATTCGCCGGCCTGGCACGGAGGGTTGAGTGCCCGTGATGAAATTTTGACTCTGGACGGCAAAAAGGCCACTAGCCGGTCTTTACAAAATATCCTCGGTTCCAAAAAGCCCGGGGATAAACTCCAAATTGTCGTCTCCCGTCGCGGGCAGAGGCGCAAGATCGATGTCATTCTGACCACTCAGCTGGAGAGAAGCTTTAGAATCAAACCACGCCCGAATCCGGATCCGCTCCAATCAAGAATTCTCGATGATTGGTTAAGGGGCAAATGAACAATAAAATAGACTTATTCAAGGCGAGAACATGGCTTATTTTAATGTTTTTCATGTTTTTCTTTCTGCCATGGCCCGTTACGAGTGGCCCGCAACAGGAACAAAACGCCCAAAAGAAAAAGGCCCGTGAAGAAAGGCCTGCCACCCTTGGACTTGACCAGGGATTGATGGAGTTTGACACCCCTGAATTTACGGTCAAAATCGTCAGGTCTTCTCAAACCCTGGCCGCACTTCAACCCAAACGAGCGCCCGGTTTTGACTTCACTCCCTCCGATTTGCTGGAAAGACGAGCCTCGGATGGTTTCCATCATCTTGGCGACCTGAATTTCCGCACCCGAAAAGACAGTGAAACCGAATGGAAAAGTTTTTCGACGGCCGCATCGCGTAAAGCCATCGAAGCACTGCCGGTTTCCGGATCCTTAATGGCTTCGGCCGACCTGACGCCGACTCTGGGGGAAGACTGCCCCCTGCACGTCATTCGCACCTGGGAACTGTCCGAAGGTAAACTTGTCCTCAAATTCCAGATAGAAAATAGATCAGACCAGCCTGTCCATGTTGGTGCTCTGGGAATGCCCATGATCTTCAATAACATCCTGACCCGCCGTTCTCTGGAGCAGGCGCATGAAATCTGTTCTTTCTTCGATCCTTATATAGGCGGAGATGCCGGGTATTTGCAGGTCACACGATTGAACGGGAGCGGACCGGCGCTGCTCGTCGTTCCCGAAGGCAGGACTCCATTCGAAGCCTACCGTCCGCTCAGCGAACCCATGCGCCCCATGCAGACTTTTGAAGGGGCATTTGAATGGATGGCCCACAGCAGAGCCTATGCAGAAGATGAGTGGAAAAACGCCAAACAGTGGAACGTGACGACACAAGAAACGATCGCTCCCGGCGCCCGAAAAACATACGGAATCAGGCTTCTCGTCGCACCTCAAATCCGTGACATCGAAAAGACTCTGATGGCCAACAACCGGCCGGTCGCAGTCGGCATTCCCGGATACATCCTCCCCATGGATCAAACTGGGCGCCTTTTCCTGAACTATGGAAGCCCTGTCATGTCCATGAGAGTCGAGCCCGAAGGCGCTATTGAAATCGCCAAATTAAAGACGACCAAAGGAGGTTGGGAGGCGTTTAATCTAAGCGGACGGAGTTGGGGCCGCGCCCGCCTGTCCGTCCATTATAAGGACGGCCTGGTACAGACAATCCATTATTATGTGATAAAAC
>CBFDBS010000249.1:0-4196 GCA_965603105.1 uncultured bacterium | reverse complement strand
TTTATTCTTCGCGTTCTTTGATCTCCCCGGCGGTTTTAGTGTAAATATAGAGAACAATAATTCCCAGGATGAAGTGGCCGCCCAGAGTGAACCAGACATACTCGGGATGATTCATTTTTTCAAAGACTCCATAGAGTGTGGATGTATAGATCACTC
The DNA here is from genome assembly GCA_965603105.1 of uncultured bacterium. Classification (GTDB taxonomy): domain Bacteria; phylum Acidobacteriota; class Aminicenantia; order Aminicenantales; family Aminicenantaceae; genus CBFDBS01. Next base: position 4,040 of record CBFDBS010000249.1, on the reverse strand, counting down.
CACTCAAAGCGGCCCCGATGACCAGAGCGATAAAATTCATCCCCATGTACAGCCCTGCCTTTTCCTTGGGCGCGATCCAGGTGATATACTCCTGGATCCTCGGCGAAGAGACCATTTCACCTACGGCAAAAAGGAAAATTCCGAGGAATAAAATGGCAGGTGCTGAAATTCTCGCATATCCGATCACTCCCAATCCCAGGGCTGCTATGAAGAGTCCGCTCAAAAAAACAGGGATGGCTTTGAACTTCTCGATAAACCGGGAGATGAAAATCTGAAAAATCATGATGATGTAGCCAGTGTGAGAAACAGACTCTCCAAGAATCCGCCTTACTCCTTCGGCATCAGGCTCACTGGCGAAGATATTGGCAAACCATGATCCGAACACGCCTTTGAGGTTCAAATAGAGACGGACCGTGTCGAGATTGTCGTTGACATAGATGGCACAGATGTTAAAAAAGGCCCAGAAAGGCAGCCAGAAAAAGACGCCCAACAGGACAATTAACAGGGTAAACTTCACATCGGAGAAGGCGGCGAGGATGTCTTTGAACTTCTGGCCGAGAGTCACTCCTTCTATCTCTCTCTCCGGTTCTTTATAAAAAATGAGGGTAATAACGAGCATCAAGCCGATACATATGGCCGAAGACAAATGGGCATAGCTCCATGAAATCACCCTGAGTTTTCCGGCTACAATCGGACCGAACGATCCTCCAACATTGATCATGGCATAAAAGATGCCAAAGCCGAGAGTCTTGTTGGTTTTGTCCGTCACAGCTCGGACTGTCCCCGAAATCAAAGGCTTGAAAATTCCTGCGGCCAGGCCGATGGTCAGCATGGTCAGGACGATTCCAGAAAATGATTTTGTCAGCAGGAGAAGTAGGATGGCCGGGAGGTAGGCCAGATAAGAAACGACCAAAACCTTTTTAAATCCATACTTATCGGCGAAGGTGCCCGAAATGACGGGAATCATGTAGGACATAAACAGGAAGATGCTCTGGACTATTCCCAACTGTCCTCTAGTATAGCCCAAACTTGTCATATAGATACCGAAACCAAAATAGATTCCGTAGTAGGCAAACCGTTCCAAAATTTCGATGGTGTTGGCTGTCCAGAAAACTCCGGGGAAGGGAGTTCTCTCTCCTCTATTTATTTTGCTGCTGACGACTTTATCGCTCATTTTCACCTCGATTCAATAATAGGGTCGATCAGAAATCCGTTCTTCAGACGAGCGGGGTTACACCCGGAACGGCCACAGGCCGGACCGCTAGGTCTCCCATCACGTAGGCAGGCGGCGAAAGGTCGAGCTCGGAGGCATTCATCGCCCACTCCCAACTCAGCGCCCGGCCGGTGTAGACGCTCATCCGGCCCATAATCGCCGTCAGCGTACTTTCGGCTATCCTGACACCTTCATTCAAGACCTTTCCTTCCCTGATGCTTTTTATAAGATCGGTGTGCTCCTGCACGTAGGGATTGGGCGATTCATCCGGATATTCGAAGGCATTTTCCCCGCTTATGGACCCGTTGGCTCCACTGGTAAAGGAAAATCCCTTCGTCCCGAGCACCCGTTCAGACACATTTTCGCTGCATCCGGCCGTCTGGCGGCACATGCTCATCACCCGGACACCGTTGGGATATTCGTAATCCACGCAGAAATGATCGAAGATATTTCCGTATTCCGGACCCGTGCGCACCTCCCGGCCTCCCATGCCTGTGCAGTTCACAGGATGAGCACCGATGGCCCAGTTGATGACATCGATGTTGTGCACATGCTGTTCGACGATGTGATCTCCCGATAACCAGGTCAGAAAGAGCCAATTTCGCACGTGCCACTCCATGTCCGACCAGCCCAACGATTCGCGGTTAGCCCAGTTCTGTGCCGCCCGTTCCACCCAAAGCGCCCCCTGATTCCAGTAGCACTGTCCAGAGACAATCTGGCCGATATCGCCGTTGTGGATGCGCTTCAAAATCTCCAGATAATGGGCCTGATGACGGCGCTGTGTTCCCGCTACGATAGCCAGGCCTTTTTCTCCGGCTTTTGTCGAGCTGGCAATAACCGAACGGACGCCGACAGGATCCACGGCTACAGGCTTTTCCATAAAGACGTGCTTTCCAGCTTCTATGGATGCCCTAAGATGCTCCGGCCGGAAATGCGGCGGTGCGGCCAGGATAACCATATCGACGTTGCACTCCAGAACCTTTTTGTAGTTATCGAAACCACTGAAACAGGTTTCTGGAGTGACCGTGATATTTTCGGGCGCAAGTCTTTCTTTGAACCTGGCCAGAGCGCTGTCCACGCGGTCTTTAAAAAGATCCCCTACCGCGGCGATGACGATATTCTCCGATGATCTGACACAGTCCATGGCGGCACCCGTCCCCCGTCCGCCGCTTCCGATGAGGCCGACCCGGATTTGATCTGAGCCGGAGGCAAAAAGCCCTTTGGATCCTCCGACCAGAGCCGCCAGTGAGGCCGCCGAGGCTGTCTTGAGAAAATCACGCCTTGAAACGGAAAATTTCTCTGTTTTCTCCATCACCATGTCCCTCCTTTAATCCTTTGATTTTCAAAATCAATAAATTCTTTATCTCTTGTTTTGTTAGAACCTCAGTTCAATCTCTATTGGAGAGAGGGAGGAATCTGTATATCCCCCTCTACGTTAGAAATCATCGCAGGCTCTGTAGGCGGCGATGACGGCTTTTTCCCCTTCTATTCCGGATTGGCTCTTTCCATGTTCCATACACAGGACACCCTCGTACTCCTTCTGGTGAAGATGTTTAAAGATAGATCTGTAATTGATCTCCCCCGTCGTCGGCTCCTTGCGGCCCGGATTGTCTCCAAGGTGAAAGCTGGCGATCTCTCCCCAGGCCCTATCGATGTTGGGGATGAGATTTCCTTCGCTGATCTGCTGGTGGTAAAGGTCGTTGACGATCTTGCAGCTCGGGCTGTCGACCGCTTTACATATTTGGTAGGCCTGAGGGATCTTGGTCAGAAATAGTCCGGGATGATTCCATGGATTGAGGGGCTCGATGACAATCACCAGACCGGACGGTTCGCAGATCTCCGCTAAATATTTAAGGTTATCGACGACGTTGGCTGTCTGGTAATCCCATTCCAGACTTTCATCGTAGCGCCCGGGAACGACAAGGGCCAATTTGACATTGACTCTCCTGGCCACCTCCACTGCCTGTTTCATCCGCTCGGAGAGCATCTGGCGCATTTCTTTATCGCGGGTGACGAAGGACTTCTTCGAAAAATCCGCATAAGCGACAAAAGGCCCCCAGGCCATTCCCAACCGGTCCATCTCCCTGGCCAGTGTCTCTTGAAGATCGGGGGGTTTGTCCATCAAACCGTTATCGAACATGGCCCGGAAACCCTGTTCTCGGATGAATTTGAGCTGATCGACAGGATTTTTTCCAGTATGATTCTCGAACATTCTGAGCGTCGGGGCATATTTGAGTTTGAAGTCTTGTGCACCTTGACCTGATATGCCGTTCCTTTTAGCAAAAACAAACGGAGTGCCGACCGACAAAACCGCCGCAGCCGAGGCCGCTCCGGATAAAAATTTCCGGCGTGACAAGGTTCGTGCCGGAATTTGATGGATTTCCTTGTTCTTCATAATGATGCTCCTTTTTAAATCCCCCAAAAAAACTTTGGCATTTCCATAAATAGGCCTAAATGATTTTAAATGCATTCTATTGAAAGCTCTTTTTTTTTTCAAGCCAAAACCTAAGGGAGTCAAAAGCAAAATAATTCAAAGCCGATCTGCTTTAAACATTTTTATAATTCTAACATGAGCAGGCAATCCGACCAGCCTGATCTATTCATAAATTTGGCCCTGGGACCATCATTGATTCTCATCAAAATCTGCAAGATAACCCAGGTCATAGAAGTCTCAATATCCCTCATTTTTTCCGTCCGTCTTCCAAAGAAAATTTCGGCCAAATTTCCCTTCCAGGCGAACCAATCCTACCTCATCGGCTTCCTTGCAGCCTTTTCGACGTACTGGAGTACGCCTTCACAGGCCACATCGTCGCCGCTAAGGCAACCT
>CBFDBS010000248.1:0-4208 GCA_965603105.1 uncultured bacterium | reverse complement strand
GCCCGGCTGTCGCAGCCTTTAACAACGATACCGACGGGCCGTTCATCGGGGTGTTTTTCTCTGGATTTGCGTTTTTTTTCATCGTCGAGAAAGCGGGTGAGATTATGAACACAGGCCGGATTCCAGATCAGCTTTTCCACATCCTCGGCGCTGGTGATAAAGGCGGGTGCGGCCGCTGTTCCGTTTGTACCTTTTTCGTACCCTATGACATATTTGACTTTCTCATTTTTCAGAATCTGTTTGACTTCATTTTTGAGGTCTTCAAGGCTAACCATTATTGACTTCTCCTCAACTTTTTTTGAGGTCCGAGAGGTTTCAGGGTATTCACAAAGTCTTTTATGATTTTGGTGTATTTAGTGCCTTCCGCCGCCGAAACCCATGACATCTGGAACCGTTCCGGCTCAAGGCCGATGTATTCCAGCATTTCTTTGACTAGAGCGATTCTACGGCGGGCATAATAATTGCCTTTGATGTAATGACAGTCTCCGGGATGGCAGCCTGAGACGAGAACACCGTCAGCGCCCTTGGTGAAGGCAGACATGATGTACAGAGGAGAAACACTCCCTGAACACATGACCGTGATGGGGACCACGTTGGACGGGTACTGCATGCGCGAAACACCGGCGAGATCGCTCCCTGCCGATGAACACCATTTGCAGAGGAAGGCAACGATTTTAGGTTCAAATTCTTCTGCCATTATCAGCCTCCGAGGCTTGCATTAATCATTTCGTAAATTTGAAGAGGTGTGATGTTCTTGACCTCAACAGCCGCTCTCAGGCATGTGGCCGAACAGGTTCCACATCCTTCACATAAGACTTCGTTCACCTGGGCTTTGCCGTCTTTAAGGGACAGCGCCTCATAGGGACAGACTTCGACACACATCCCGCATCCTGTACAGAGATTGAATTTGACCTTGGCCACTTGGGGAGAGTGGAAAAGCCGGTCCTGAGAGAGAATGGCAATCGCTTTGGCTGCAGCCCCGCTGGCTTGAGCGACGGCTTCAGGGATGTCTTTTGGAGCTTGAGCGGCACCCGCCAGGAACATTCCTGCCGTTACGCTTTCGACGGGTCTGAGTTTGGGATGGGCTTCCTGAAGGAAGCCGTCCTTGTCTGTGGCGATTTTGAGAAGTTGGGCCAGTTTATCTGCTCCATCGGCCGGCCGCATAGCTTGAGCCAGGACGACCATGTCCGCATCGATTTCAATGTCCTTTCCTGACAGGGTATCGACCCCCCAGACTTTGATCTTTCCGTTGTCTTCGAAAATTTTCGATACCTTTCCCCGCAGATATACCACTCCGTCTTCTTCAACGGCCCTCTGGACAAACTCTTCGTATCCTTTTCCGCCTGAGCGAATATCGATGTAGAAAATATACGCCTGTCCGTCGTGGACGTGGTGCTTGTAGAGCATGGCGTGTTTGGACGTATACATGCAGCAGATTTTGGAGCAGTAGGCGCAGTGAAGTTCCGGATCTCTGGATCCCGAACACTGAATGAAAACGACCTCTTTGGGAACTTTTTGATCCGAAGGCCTGAGGATTTCTCCTTTAGTCGGACCGGAAGCGGAGCAGAGCCTTTCAAATTGAAGTCCGTCCAGTACATCTGCATATTTTCCGTAGCCGTACTCACTCATGTTCTCCTTGTCGTAGAGGTCAAATCCGGTGGCGACGATGATGGCCCCGACTTCTTCTTCGAAAATTTCGGGTTTCATATCGTAGTCGATGGCATTGGGCTCACAGACGTCGGCACATTTGCCGCAGGCGATGGGCAGGAGTCCGGGGCAGTTCTTTATGTCGAGAGTATAGGTTGCAGGGATGGCCTGAGGGAAGGGGATGTAGATGGCTCTCCGGCCGGTCAATCCCAAGTCGAATTCATTGGAGGCGACGACGGGACAAACTTTTGTGCATTCGTCGCACAGAGTGCATTTTTCAGGATCGACATAAGTGGGTTTCTTTAGGATTTTGACCTTGAAATTTCCGATGTAGCCACTGATTTCCTGGACTTCACTAAAAGTCATCAGCTTAATGTTCTCGTGCTTGGATACTTCGACCATTTTTGGTGTTAGGATGCACTGGGAGCAGTCGAGAGTGGGGAATGTTTCAGAAAGCTGTATCATATGTCCGCCGATTGATGGCGAACGTTCGACCAAGACGACTTTGTATCCGCTGTTGGCCATATCGAGGGCGGCCTGGATACCGGCGATTCCGCCTCCGATCACCAACGCCTTGCGTGTGACAGGGATGCTGATGGGTTCAAGAGACTCATTCTTGCTGACTCTCTCCACCGCACTTGTGGTGATTTTTCTTGCTTTGTCTGTGGCTTTGTCCTTGTCCTTGTGGACCCAGCTGCACTGTTCACGGATATTGGCGATTTCGCATTGGAACTGGTTGATTCCGGCTTCCTTAGCTGCGTTGCGGAAAGTGGTCTCATGCAGATTAGGGGAACAGCAGGCGACGACAATGTTATCCAGTTTTTTTTCTTTGATGGCGTCGACGATGAGGTTTTGGCCGGGATCGGAACACATGTAGACATAATCTTCCGCATGGGCGACGCCTTCATGTTTGGCCAGGTCTTCGGCTACTTTCTTGACATCGACGGTACCAGCGATGTTGATTCCGCAGTGGCAAACAAAAACGCCTGTTCGTTTCTTCATTTTTATTCCTCTATGTCAATGTTGGTCATAGTTCGTTTTTTTGCCCCTATTTGACTTCAGGGCTTCTCATTTATTTTTTAGTTTTTGGTTTTGTCGTTGGCTTTGTAGCCTTTTTGGCCGTCGTTTTTTTCTTTTTTTTCAAGGTTTCCAGACCGTATTTATAGCCATTATCGAAGGCTTTGATGTTGAGATCGAGGAATCTTCCCGGGACCAGACCAGGCAGTGCTTTTTTCATGGCCTCGGGAGTCACGGATTCAGTGATGGCTGTGAAAAACCCCAACATGACCAGGTTGGCGAAAATACGATTTCCCAATTCTTCGGCCATTCGAGTCGAAGGAACTGAGAACATTGTGATCTTATCCCGGATAGGCTTGGGCTTGACCAGATCGGTATCGATGATGAGGGTGCCGTTATTCCTGAGTTCGGGCTCGTATTTATCATAGGCTTCTTGAGACATGGAAACAAGAATCTCCGGATGTGTGATATAGGGGTAAAGAACGCGCTCTGTGGAGGCAACCACCTGGGAGCTGCAGGCGCTTCCTCGGGCCTCTGGGCCGAAACTCTGATTCATCGTGGCGTGTTTGTTGTCGAAAAGAGCCAGCGCTTTGCCTGTGATTAGGGCACATCTGACGATTCCTTGGCCGCCGAATCCGGAAAATCGAATCTCAGTCGTTGTCATTGTTAATTCTCCCGTACAGTTGATAATCGTCTCCTATAACGTTCATGAAGTGTTTGTTCATGGCTTCTAGGAATGTCGGCTTGTCTTTTTCCACGAATTTGCCGACAATCAGTTTCCCTTGATAGTCGATGTCTACGGTTCTTGTGTCCGCCCCATGGATGATTTCCGATTTATCGTAATAATATTTCAATAAATTGAGCCCGTCTCCGAGGCGGTTGCGCCGGGCATACAAGGTGACGCATGGAGTGATGACTTCTATGAAAGAAAATCCTTTTCTTGACAGGGCTTCCTGGATGGATTTAGTGACTCTCCTGAGATGCAAGGCTGTCCAGCGGGCGACATAACTGGCTCCGGCCGCATCGACAAGATAGGGGAGGCTGAAGGGGAATTCAAAATTTCCGTAAGGCGCGGTTGAAGCATTGGCTGTCAGGGGAGTTGTCGGTGCTACCTGGCCTCCGGTCATGGCATAGTTGAAATTATTGACGCAGATGACCGTGAGATCCATGTTTCTTCTCGCAGCATGAATGAGATGATTGCCGCCTATTCCTGAAAGGTCACCGTCACCGCTGATAACCACGACTTTCATGTTGGGATTAGCCAGCTTCAAGCCGGTGGCAAAGGGAATGGCACGGCCGTGGGTGGAATGGAAAGAATCCAGTTTGACATATCCGGCCACGCGTCCTGTGCATCCTATCCCGGATACTACAGCGATTTTGTCCAAATCCTCTTTGTTTTTCTTTAAAGCCTCGGCAAAGGATGTGACTACTGTACCGATGCCGCAGCCCGAACACCAAATATGGGGGATCCTGTCCATTCTCAGGAGGTTCTCCAGCGGATTTTTAAATGTGCGTTTTTCGACTTTTTTCATTTTACAGCCTCC
>CBFDBS010000247.1:0-4210 GCA_965603105.1 uncultured bacterium | reverse complement strand
AAAGCCTGACCCCGATGTTGATAAGGAATTTTTCGATAATAGCGCATATTGATCACGGGAAGTCGACTCTGGCCGACCGGCTTCTCGAAAAGACGGGAGCCCTTTCCGCCCGCGAGCTGAAAGAACAGGTCTTGGACACTATGGAGCTCGAGAGGGAGAGAGGAATCACCATCAAGGCCCAGACTGCCCGTCTCCGATACCTCCACCCCACCCGTGGGGAATTTGCACTCAATCTGATAGATACCCCCGGCCACGTCGATTTTTCCTATGAGGTCTCCCGCAGCCTGGCAGCCTGTGAAGGGGCTCTTCTCGTCATCGACGCTTCCCAGGGTGTCGAGGCCCAAACTCTGGCCAACACCTATCTGGCTCTCCAGAATGACCTCGTTCTCATTCCCTTGATCAACAAAATCGACCTCTCCCAATCAAATCCTGAGCTGGCCCTCGAGCAGATGGAAAACATCATCGGCCTCAGCCGTGAAGATGCCCTTTTCATCAGCGCCAAAAAGGGCACGGGCATAGATGCCGTCTTCGAAAGCATCATCGACCGTATCCCCTCTCCTCCCCAAAAAATCGATGCTCCGCTCAAAGCCCTCATCTTCGATTCCTGGTTTGATTCCTACCGCGGTGTCATCGTCCTCGTGCGTGTCTTCGAAGGCGTTCTGCCGGTCGGGGCCGACGTTGAGCTGATGTCCAAAAATATTGCTTATGAAATCGAAGAAGTGGGATATCTCACTCCGAAGATGAGAAAGGTTGACCGCCTTGTCGCCGGAGAAGTGGGCTACGTTATCGCCGGTATCAAGAATCTCGGACATGCCCGAGTGGGAGAGACACTGACAGATAAAAAAAATCCCACAGTCCTTCCCCTTCCGGGATTTAAAGAGGCCAAGCCCATGGTTTTTGCCGGACTCTTCCCGGCGGGAGAGACAAGCATCGAAGACACTCGAAAAGCTTTGGAGAAGTTAAGGCTCAATGATTTTTCATTTCAGTACGAACCCGAAAGCTCGCCTGCCCTTGGTGTCGGCTTCCGGTGCGGCTTTCTCGGGCTTCTCCACAGAGAAATCATCCAGGAAAGGCTCGAACGGGAATTCGATCTTAACCTGGTGACAACGGCTCCCAGTGTCGGATTCCGCGTCACCAAAAAAGATGAGACGGTCTTTGAAATCCACAATCCTTCCCAGCTTCCTCCTCCCAGCGATATTCAAAAGATTGAAGAACCGGTAATCGAGGCTCTGATTCTCACTCCCGACAGGCATCTAGGTGCCGTGCTCAAGCTTCTCGATGACCGTAGGGGAGAGCAGAAAAAAATGGATTACACCAGCCCGCAGCGCATTATCCTCACCTATATTCTTCCTTTGAACGAGGTTGTTTTCGATTTCTACAGCCAGCTCAAGTCCGTCTCCCAGGGATACGCCTCCATGGATTATGAGTTTGCAGGCTACCGGGAATCGCCTCTTGTCAAGCTCGATATTCTTATCAACCGGGAATCGGTGGATGCCCTCTCTTTAGTCGTCCACAGTGATAAGGCCTATGTGGTCGGACGCAAACTGGTGACCAAGATGCGAGAGCTTATCCCCCGGCAACAGATCGAGGTCTCTATTCAGGCCGCTCTGGGCAAGAGGGTGATCGCCCGCGAGACCGTCAAGCCCTACCGGAAAGACGTGCTGGCCAAATTGTACGGAGGCGACTACACACGTAAGATGAAACTTTTAGAGAAGCAAAAAGGAGGGAAGAAGCGCATGAAAAAGGTCGGGAGTGCCGATATCCCCCAGGAAGCATTCCTTGCCCTACTCCAAATCAAATAACCTGAACTTTTCTCTTCCTTTCAGGCGAGCCGACCTCAATCCAAGACAAATATGGAACTTCTGCCGTTAGGAGAGGAGGCACGGCCTGGACATCCTGGTGTTGTTTTGACTTTTCGAAGGCGAGGAGGATTTGACAATTTGATTTTGAACCCTGTATCTTGTTGAAGGGACAACATGCTGCCAACTATCGAGTGGAAAGACGACCGGGTGGTCATGATCGACCAGAGAAAACTGCCTGAAGTTGAAGTCTATCTGGAGTGCAAAGACCACGAGGAGGTGGCTCAGGCCATAGAAAAAATGGTCATCCGCGGTGCCCCAGCCATCGGCATCGCCGCCGCCTTCGGTGTAGTGCTGGGTGTGATGAAGGTCGAAAGCGCAGCGTCTCTCGATTCTGATTTCCTTCGGATTTGCCGGCGTTTGGAAATAACCCGCCCCACGGCCCGCAATCTCTTCTGGGCATTGGAAAGAATGAAAGGCCGCTTCGAGGCCATCAGACGGGAGAACCTTGAAGCGATCAAGAGGACGCTGCTTCGGGAGGCTCTCGACATTGAGATGGAGGACCTGGAGACAAATAAAAAGATCGGTTTTTGGGGAAAGGATTTGATCCGTAACGGCCAGTCCATCCTCACCCACTGCAACGCCGGTGCTCTGGCCACAGCCGGTTACGGGACGGCCCTGGGCGTTGTCCGGGCCGCGGTGGCCGAGGGGAAAAGAATAACCGTTTTCGCCAACGAAACGCGTCCCTTCCTCCAGGGAGCCCGTCTGACCTGCTGGGAGCTCAAAAAAGATAAAATCCCTGTAGTGCTCATCATCGACAGCACGGCCGGATATTTGATGCAATTGGGCAAGATCGATCTGGTCATCACCGGAGCCGATCGTATCGCCCGTAACGGGGATACGGCCAATAAGATTGGCACCTACACCAACGCTGTCCTGGCAAAAGAACACGGTCTTCCTTTCTACGTGGCTGCTCCATTGAACACCATTGATTTCAGCCTTCCCCATGGCGGCGGTATCTCCATCGAGGAAAGGGATCCCCAAGAAGTCAGGCGATGTGCGGGACGAGCGGTCTCTCCAAGCGAAGTGGATGTATTCAATCCGGCCTTTGACATCACACCTTCCCGCTATATCACGGCCATTGTCACCGAAGCCGGTATCGCCCGGCCTCCTTATGATGAAAGCCTTTCCACTTGGACTCCCTCTCGGAGTGAGCTAAAATAACCATGGTGGCCGTGAGCGAACATGTACATCTTAGGCATAGAAACCTCCTGTGACGAAACATCCTCGGCTGTTTTGAAGGAAGATTTTTCCGTACTGAGCAATGTGGTTTTGTCCCAGGATCAGATCCATTCTCCCTTTGGAGGAGTGGTTCCTGAGCTGGCGTCCCGTCAGCACATCACTGCCATTGACGCGGTCGTCGATGAGAGTTTGAAAAGAGCGAGAGTGAAACTGGACGATATCGACCTGTTTGTTGTCACTCAGGGGCCCGGCTTGATCGGCTCTCTTCTTATCGGCGTTTCCTATGCCAAGGGATTGGCTTACTATTTTCAAAAACCTCTCATTCCCGTCGATCATTTGGAATCGCATGTTCATGCCGTCTTTCTGGAAAACAGAACCATCCCCTTTCCGGCCATTGCCCTTCTTGTTTCGGGAGGGCATACCTCACTCTTTAAAATGAAGGACCGCTTGTCGCTGGAAATCATCGGCCGGACACGAGACGACGCCGCCGGTGAGGCTTTAGACAAGATAGCCAAATATTTGGGGCTGGGATATCCTGGAGGACCCGTAGTGGACAGTCGAGCCAAAAACGGGAATCCCAGCAAATACACGTTTACTCTCCCTCGAATGTCGGACCAGAGTCTGGACTTCAGCTTCAGCGGTTTGAAAACAGCTGCAATCCGGAAAATCGAGGAATACTCCTTCAATCTGGAGCACCCCCGGCTGGATGACTTTTTGGCCGGTTTCCAGAAAGCTGTCGTTGACGCTCTTCTCTCCAATCTCGACCGGACCGTCCAATTGCACAGACCTCGGTCGCTGATTCTCTGTGGAGGAGTGGCCAGAAATTCCCAGCTGAGGAGTGAGTTTCAGCACCTGGCAAAAAAAAGAAATTTGGATAGCTTTATCCCCATACCGGAATTCTGTTCGGATAACGCAGCCATGGTGGCCGGGCTTGGCCTCGAAAAGTTCAAAAGCGGCGGCGAATTCCCCCTGCCTCTTGATTTGAATGCCTACCCTTCGAACATGAAGACGGCGAGCCGTCTCGGTAAACCAGGTCCGTCCTGAAAAATATCTGTGAGGGATGCCCATCTACCTCCATATGACTAAAGAAGATGATTCTCCTCCATTTTGTATAGGTAAAATTGCGGAAATGGATTGAGCGATATTGAAGATTTAGCCTTCGGAATCGC
>CBFDBS010000246.1:0-4218 GCA_965603105.1 uncultured bacterium | reverse complement strand
CAATTTGGAAGAGAACGAAAAGGGTAGATCTAAAGCCACCAGTCCAGCTGGAGGTCTGAGAAGATCCCTTCCTTTTTTTCCAGATCTTCGAGATAAGCCTGGCTTTCCGGTCTGAGTGAGCCCCTTTCTCTTGCCTCTTCCAATAGGCTGCATGTTTTATTGAAGTTGGAGAAGTGGAGGTTCACCCGCTCTTCGGCGTAATCGCGGGCGCTCAAAGTGCTTATCAGAAACTGCCAGTCCGAACTCTCGAGAAGCAGGAGTTCACGTGCAGCCTGTTGCAGAATTCTCCGGGCTGTTTCACTGTCTTGAGTATTCCACTGCTTAACCAGAGTGATGAATTTGCTTTCCGCCTCATAGATTTTTTCCCAAGTCCAGGAATTCTGGTCATTGAGCCAGATATAGTGAAATCCACCCTCTCCCCAGGAGCCTTCGGGGAGGGAAATGAGCTGGGACGGTTGGCTCGTGTCGAGAAATTGTGAACATGTGGCCGGAGCGATATCCGGATAATCAGAGAGTTTCTCGAGGACATGCGAAATCCACCGGCTTCCCTCGAACCACCAATGGCCGAAAAGTTCGGTATCAAAAGGTGCGGTCAGGACTCCAATGGAATCATTCTGTCCATGATAGTCGAGAAGAGAGTTTCTGATCAGCTGAACAAAATGATCCGCCTGCTCTTCCAGAACGGCCTGAATCTTTTCAGGGTGATATTCCTGCTTGTCTCCCAGGTCGGCTTTGCTCTCCGTCACCCTCCAGTAGCGGTGGCCTCCCGGGTGGTGCTTTTTATGGAAATCCAGATACCAGCCGTTCCCCGGATAACCCCATTGACCACTCCAAACCTGGAGGCTGGTCTTCGCATCCCGCGTAAAAACGGCCACACTGTGGGGAGGATTTTGTCCGGGAATAAAATGAACGGCATAGGGAGATCTTTCCTTTTCCTCTTCAGGAACCTCGTAACTGTCGATAAAGTTTTTCCACATGGCCTGCAGAGCTTTGAACCGTGACAGATAGGTGCCGATGGCTTTTCCACCTTTGAGCATATGATTGTCGATGATAAAATACCGGATATCCGATTGGATCAGAAATTCTTCAACGCCTTTTCTGAGTCTTGTTTCGCTTCTCTGTTTTCCGACGGGAAATCGCCACTCATAGCCGGGGCGGTAAGCACATTCCGGAAGCCATATTCCGGCCGGAGCGCGGCCAAAATGATTTTTGTAACTGTGAACTCCCTGCTGGATCTGGGCATTCACACATTCATCGTAGCCCAGTAGAGGAAGGTAGCCATGCGTGGCGGCACAGGTGATAATTTCCACATATCCGCTGTCCTGCAGAGACTTGAACGCTCCGACGATATCTTTTCCAAAACGGCTTTCAAAACTCTCTCCAATTTTTTCATAAAAACCTTCCCACCAGGCAGCCAGATGGGCCAAATGACCCTGTCCGTTTCTGTTGAATTCGCCTGCATTCTCCCTGGCGAAGTCGATTTTTTCCTTGATGTAGGCCATCAGTCCGGGAGCGAAAAGAGGATGACTGAGCTGTTCACACAGAACGGGAGTCAGGCTGAGTGTGATGCGGGGGGAGATGTTTTTTTCCGCTAAATCGTAAAGCACGTTGAGGAGAGGCAGATAGCTTTCGACTGCCGCCTCATAGAGCCAACCGGTTCCGTGCGGCCAATCCCGCTGTCCAATAACGTAGGGAAGGTGGCTGTGCAGGACAAAGTTGAAGTATCCTTTGATCATTCTTTATCTCCCTGTTCAAAAGGCACGAATCCTAAACAAGATAGCGATTATTCGGTTTTCAACTCCCTTAGAAACTGAGCGGCCTGTTCGGGGATCGACGGATTGATATAAAATCCGCTTCCCCACTCGAAACCGGCGATTCTAGTCAGCCGGGGGATGATTTCGAGATGCCAGTGGTAATCGTACTTCAGAGTTGCCCACTGATCGCCGATTCTGGGTTTGGCCTCGGTATTGGGGGAGGTGTTGAGAACAAAATTGTAGGGAGGATCATTGAGAACTGTTTTGATCCTCCACATGATGTCCTTGAAGAAAGGGGAGAGACGGTCCATCTCCTGGTCGGACACATCGGTGAAATTGTGGTTGTGCTCGATAGGGGCGATAAAAACTTCAAAAGGAAAACGGGAGGCGAAAGGAGTAAATGCTACAAAGCCATCCTGGGAGGCGATGATCCGGCTTCCGGTGCTGATTTCTTGTTGGATGATGTCACAGATGAGGCATCGCTCTTTAACCTGGTAGTGCTTTTTGGCGGAGTCGAGCTTCATGGTCACGTTTCGGGGGACGATGGGTGTGGCGATGAGCTGGGAATGGGGATGGGCCAGTGAAGCCCCCGCCCGCTGCCCGTGATTTTTGAAGATCAGGACATATTTGAAGCGGGGATCTTTGTAAAGATCGCTCAGCCGTTCCCGGTAAACTTGCAGAATCAGTCTGACGTGATCGGAAGGAAGATCGGCAAGTGTCCGCTCATGGTCGGGACTTTCAATGATCACTTCGTGGGCTCCGACACCATCGATCACATCGTAGATTCCCACCCCGCTCTTTTTCCCGGACGCCTCAATCTGCAGTGCCGGGAATTTGTTGGGCACCACCCTCACTTTCCATCCCGGAGAATTCGGTGGAGTTGGCGGGTCCCTCAGTGCCCAGATCTCCGGAGGGGTCGATGCCTCATTCCCCTCACAGAAGGGACAGGATTTTACCTGATTGTATTTTGTCTTGTCCTGGAGGTCGGAAGGTCGGGCTCCCCGCTCGGTGGCGATGATGACCCATCTGTGCTGCAGGGGATCATAACGAAGCTCTGGCATGTCAACTCCTTATCACATTCATTTCAGTTTTTTGATTTCAGGGGTCCTGGTGGCGCCGGAGACGAAACCGACAGTTTGAGAGAAGTATTCCAGCAAGCGCCAGGAGGGATGTTCAACGCCCATCGCGGGTGAATAACCGTGCTCTGGTAGGTCAGATCGTAGCCCTTCTCGGATTGGGAGACAGTCTCCACCGGGAACCACCAGATATCGGCGGGTCGGTCGGTACGGAGAAAAACAGTGAAGTTATTGATTTTATCGATGATTTGAATTTCCTTTATATCTAACTGATCCCCTGATGAGGTCAGAGGTGATGTCAACCCGGGAGCACCGGGAAAATGGATACTGACTTCGGGACTCTGTCCGGAGGGAAGAGCGAAATTCATCTCCACTCCGAAGATTGTGTCCAGGATTTTACCGCTTCTGTTAGTGATTTCATAGGTAATTTCTATTGGCCCGTCATTATACATCATTTGGATTTTCTTGACCAATCGGACGGGGAAGATGTCATCATGGTCGATTTTTCCGTTCCGGCCAAGAGTCAAAAGTGCAAAAGTCTCTTTTTTTTCCAGGCTGTATTCGTATTCACCGCAAGCGAAGTCGCCCAGGTCGGTATAATGCTCATTTTTTATAAGAGAGAGATTTGTGTTTTTATCGAAGAAACGGTCAATAAAAGAGGCCCTCCTGTTTCTATCGTAAAAAAGGCTGTCCTTCAGTCCTTTTGCTCCAGAGCTTTTGTCCATGTCATGGATACTCGAACGCTCTCGATTTTGATCGGTTTCTTCTTTTTTCCCGGCCCCCTCTATTTCCTGATGATAGGCTTCGAACCTTCTGGCCAGCGTGTTGAGCAGATTGAATTCCATCGGTTTATAATCCAACTCGTCCATTATCCCGCCTTCCGATGGATCGAAGCAGGCTGTCAGCCAAGGATTTTTCAAAGTGATTTCATCACGGCCGTCCCCGTCGATATCGCTGATTTCAGATTCTATCCAATTGTCCTCCCCGGGGTGGAGAATCAATTCAAGTGTTCTCTCCGCTTGAATCAGATACCGCCAGATTTCGTTCCTCAGATGGGGGAGATAGAGACCGCCGAAAATCCCGTGCCAATAGGCATCATTGCCCTGGGATTTGAGCAGGCCGGTCGCAGCCGAATCCAAAAGCCTCTCGGCTTTATGATCATTCTTACATTCTTTCCGCAATAGTTGGATTCTCTGGCTCAGGGCCAACATTTTTTTGTGCATGCGGTTGCTTTCCGGGTATTTCAAGAGGAAATTTCGCCAGATTCCCCCTTTGAGAAATCCCTTGGCGTCATCCCAGATGTTTTGCTCCCGAAGTTTGGCTGCCAAGTTTCTGTAGGTGACCGCTCTTTCCGGAAAAAGGGACCACTCTCCCATTTCAAAATAGGA
>CBFDBS010000245.1:0-4233 GCA_965603105.1 uncultured bacterium | reverse complement strand
GAATGGTGAAAGTAATAAACGGCGAATAGCGGTATTTTGACAACACACTAGCCCTATGCTAAACTTTTTTCACTTAAAATTAAGAAAAGCAGTAGTGCAAAGATAGAACAATTCAAAAAGAATTCCCCGATGTGTGCAAAAATCAGTCTCCTTCAAAATAAACCGACGCTAAAAACAACCGGAAAGCTCCACGTGATCACCGATACCGCACTCCAATCGCTCTACACACATGAAGACCTGGCCAAGATGGCCATCGCGGGCGGAGCCGACACCATCCAATTCCGTCAAAAAACCGGCTCAACCCGGGAGATGATCGAAACCGCCCTGCGGATGAAGGAAATTTGTTCCGGCTCAGGAATCCCTTTCATCGTCAATGACCGTCTGGATGTGGCCATAGCTTCCGAAGCGGACGGGGTGCACCTGGGACAGGAGGATTTCCCAATTCCCTTAGCCCGCAAAATTTTGGGACCGGACGTTATCATCGGAAGTTCGGCCGCGACCAGGGAGCAGGCCCGGAAATGTGTAGATGAAGGGGCAGATTATGTGGGATTCGGACCGGTTTTTCCCACCTCCTCCAAAGATGACGCCGGACCTGTTTCCGGAATCGACCTCCTCAGGTCTGTCGTCGAAACCATTGCCCTTCCCATCATCGCCATAGGAGGCATCAACACAAAAAACACGCCCGATGTGATGGAAGCCGGGGCCAGGGGCATCGCCGTTATCTCGGCTGTCTGCTGCCGGAAAAATCCCGAGCAAGCCGCTCGAGAACTGGCTCAGGCTCTTCTTCAAGCGGAAAGAGAGTGAGATGGAGAAAACTCTGGCCGAGATCGGTGAATTCGGATTGATCCACCGTCTAAAAAAGCTTATTGCGGAACTGGGTATACAAAGAGAGGAAGTGACTCTGGGCATAGGAGATGACACCGCAGCCATTCAACCGCGTAGTGGATATGAACTGTTGATCACTTGTGACAGTCTGGTGGAAGGCCGGCATTTCTTGCCCGGACATATTCGACCGAGAGATCTGGGCAGGCGGGCGATGAGCGTCAACATCAGCGACATCGGAGCCATGGGCGGTTCTCCCCTATTCGCTCTCGTTTCGCTGGGCTTGAGAGCCGACATGTTCGTCGATGAGATTGAAGAATTGTACAGAGGATTTATCGACGAACTCAATCCTTTAAACGCCTCGATCATCGGGGGCAATATCACCAAAGTCGAGAGAGATTTTTTCATCGACATCACTCTCACCGGAGAGGTGGAAAGGGACAAACTCGTCCTCCGATCTACGGCTCAAGTTGGGGATGCCATCCTGGTAACCGGATACCCGGGACAGGCCGCGGCAGGTCTGGACATTTTGCAACATTCCGATCCGGAAGATATCCTCGATGACCCCCCCCTGGTTAAGGCCTATGTCCGTCCGACCCACCGGGCTCGCATCGGACAAACCATGGCCTCTCTTGGATTCGTAACGGCCATGATCGACATAAGCGACGGCCTGCTGGCCGACCTCGGTCACATCTGTCAGGACAGCGGTAAGGGCGCCGATTTGCAAAAGGAAAATCTCCCCCTCAGCCGAGAACTGAAGCAACGGGCACTCCAACTAAAGCTGGATCCTGTCGAACTCTGCCTCAAAGACAGTGATGACTATGAGTTGATTTTCACCTGCTCAGCGGACAAAACAGACATGGTTAAAAAAGCCGTTGCCCGACTCGACACTATCCTTGTCACTGAAATCGGGAAAATAACGGATACAGCGGGCCTTCTGCGACTGATCAATCCTGATGGGAGCGGAAAAAGGATCGAACCGACCGGATGGGATCATTTCAACACCCAAGGAGAAATCAATGACGAATAAACGACTGGCAAAAAAGGCGGCTCAAAACCTTCAAAATATACGAACTCAAAAGCCTTTGATCCACAACATCACCAATTATGTCGTCATGAACTATACGGCCAATGCCCTTTTAGCCTGCGGCGCCTCCCCGGTTATGGCCCACGCCCAGGAAGAGGTGGAAGAAATGGTCTCTTTTGCCGGAGCCCTCGTTCTCAATATCGGAACGCTGACACCCTACTGGATCGACTCCATGCTCATAGCAGGACGGAAGGCCAACCAATTGAATATTCCGGTCATCCTGGATCCCGTCGGATCGGGAGCCACAAAACTGAGGACCACTTCAGCCAAAAAACTGATCGAAGAGCTTTCCATCTCGGTTGTCAGAGGGAATGCTTCCGAAATCCTTTCCCTGGTCAGAGAAGGCTCCAAAACAAAAGGAGTCGACTCCATCCATACAGTCGACGAAGCTGTGGATGCCGCTCTCCAGCTTGCGGATGAGCTGGAGACAACCTTGGCCATCACCGGTCCCGTCGACCTGGTCACAGACGGAAAGCGCATCCAGCGTGTGGCCAACGGGCACGAGATGATGGGCAACATGACGGGAAGTGGCTGCACTGCTACGGTGGTCATCGGGTCATTTCTGGCCGTCGATAAAGATCCGCTGGAAGCCACGTCTACAGCCCTGGCCTACTTCGGATTGGCAGGAGAAAAAGCGTCTGCCGGCTCCAGAGCTCCCGGCAGCTTTCAAACCGCCCTCCTTGACGCTCTCTTCACCATCGATGCGGAGCAGCTTGAAGAAGGGGCTAAAATCAGCATTCAAGCGGAGTGACACAGTCCCCCCTGACCAATCCCCATTCCATACATACACACCTTCTTGACACAACGTATTTCATGTGGTTATATACCTGTTCCCTCATTGAAGATACTATGAGTGACACAAAGAAAAACACCAGCATTGAAGCCGCTCCCGGCGACTCAGGACAGGAATACAGACAAATCTTCGACAGCGTCAATGACGGAATCATCATCCACGATCCCCAGGGGAAAATCTTCGACGTCAATAAAAACATGTACACACGGTTAGGCTATACAAAGGCGGAAATGATCGAAATGAATCTCCAGGATATCGTCTCCCCCGAATACGCCGGAAAAATCATACCCCGGACCGACATGCTCCAGGAGAAGGGGGTAGCCATTTTCGAATCTGAAGACATCCGAAAAGACGGGACGGTCATGCCGGTGGAAATAAACGCCAGAGAGATCGTTTTCCGGAACCGGAAGGCTATTCTCAGTGTCGCCAGGGACATCACCCAGAGAAAAATGGCCGAAGAACTGATCTCAAAAACACTCTCCCAAAAAGATATTCTACTCAAGGAGATTCAGGATCAAAGCAAGAGAATCATGCAGTTCCTCTCACTTATGCTCGAATACCACTGCAGTGAACCTAATACACATGATCAAGATGCCTTCCCGAAAATGAAACAGAGAATTAAGGCCTATAAACTAATTTATGAAAAATTCTACAGATACGAAAACTATACAAAGATCGACTTTGAGGACTTTGTCGACTGGCAGACAAGACTCCTCTTCTCTCAATTCAGCCCCGCCCTGACCCAAGTCCAATTCGATAGAGACATTCAAAATGTCTATTTGAATATCCATCATGCCATCCCCAGCGGAATGATTATCCAGGAACTCGTCTCCAATTCCTTGAATCATGCCTTTCCCAACGGACGCAGCGGAAAGATAGAAGTGCAAATGCTGACCCAGAATCCAGGAAAACACACTCTGATCATCAAAGACAACGGAAGGGGATTCCCTCCCACATTTGATTTCGCGGCGGCAAATTCTCTGGGTTTTCTATTGGTGAAAGACTTCTCCAGTCAGATTCAAGGAACAATAGAGTTGAGCAACAACAACGGAGCACAGTTCACTATTTCTTTCCCGAGTCAATAGACTTCGCGGATTCACCTCCTTTTTAGGCCCCTTATTTCCTTTATCCTACATAATTTATAAATTCACTTGACATACATCATCTAGGACATTATATTCATTTCACTACCACATTCAGTACACCAAACACAGAGGAGAGAAGCGATGACAACGAATGAAGGATTTTCCGAAAACGCCATTAGAATCCTCAAGGCCCGCTACTTTACCAAAGATCCCAGCGGTAAGCTGTTGGATAAGGCCCCCTCCGATCTGTTCTCCCGTGTAGCCGGATTTATCGCTTCAGCGGAAAAATCGCCAAAGGAAAAAAGGATCTGGAAGGACAGATTTTTTCAGGTTATGTTGGCCCGCGACTTTCTTCCCAACAGCCCCACACTCACCGGTGCCGGCCGAGACATGTGTTTGAGCGCCTGTTTCGTTCTGCCCATCGAAGACTCCATGGACTCAATCTT
>CBFDBS010000244.1:0-4241 GCA_965603105.1 uncultured bacterium | reverse complement strand
TCAGCCACAGAGACGACTTTTTCTCCAGATCAAAATCGATCCCCCGCAAGACGGCGCCGCTGCTTTTGTAGGGGCCCTGGATTAAAGCCATATCGTAGACAACCGGAGAGGCGACACGGACGCCATCGAGTGACTCAATCCCTGCTATCAGCTTGGGATAGTCTTCGATCCCTCCGCCGGTCAATTCGTTGACCATCAGGTGCGCGGTCGACCCCAGGATTTTATCCTGCACGTCGTTATGAAATCCCGTGATGAGGGCGATGGCGATAACCAGGGCCATCACTCCTATCGATATTCCCAGCACAGAAACAAAAGTGATGACGGAAATGAAAGCCTGTTTCCTCTTGGCAGTCAGATAACGTTTGGCGATAAACAGTTGGTAATTCATCTCATCCGCACCCTATCAGGATAGCCATTTCAGTCAATCTCTTGGCCGCATAAGGGGAAAAAGAATAACCTCTCGAATAGATTTCTTATTGGAAAATAGCATGACCAGCCTGTCAATCCCGATCCCTTCTCCGCCTGTGGGAGGCAGCCCGTATTCAAGCGCCTGGACGTAGTCCATGTCAATTCTGTGAGACTCTTCGTCTCCTTTCTCCCTTTCCCTGGACTGTTGCTCGAACCTCTCTCTTTGCTCCTCCGGATCCGTCAATTCACTGAAGGCATTGGCGATCTCCATACCGGCAACCACAAGCTCGAATCTCTCGGCCTCCTCCGGATTTTCGGGTGAAGCCTTGGCTAAAGGAGAAATATCCTTGGGAGGATGGGTGATGAAAGTGGGCTGGATAAGGTTTTGTTTGACACACTTGTCAAAGATCACATCCAAAGCCTTGCCGAAAGTCAGGGATTCCTGGTCGGAAGCCAGAGTGGCCGCAAATTCGATGATTTGGTCCTTATCGTCAAATTTATTTGGAGCCAGCCCCGAATAATAAGAAACCGCTTCCATAAATTTCATCCTCTTCCAGGGCCTCTTGAAAGAGATGGTGTGCTCTCCGAAGGAGATCTCCTCACTTCCTTTCAAGGTCAAACTCAATTGGTGGATGAGTTCTTCGGTCATTCGAATCATGCCGTTGTAATCGCTGTATGCTTCATAGAACTCGAGCATCGTGAATTCCGGATTGTGCTCGGCGGATATCCCCTCGTTTCTAAAATTGCGGTTGATTTCATAGACTTTATCCATTCCCCCCACCGTCAACCGCTTGAGGTAAAGTTCTGGGGCAATCCTCAAAAAAAGATCGATTCCCAAAGCGTTATGGAAAGTCTTGAATGGCCTGGCCAAGGCTCCTCCCGGCACAGGCTGCATCATAGGAGTCTCGACTTCGATATAACCTCTGTCGTCAAAATATTTTCGAATGGTGCTGATGAGTGCACTGCGCAGCCTGAAGATGTCGACAACTTCCGGATTGACAATCAAATCGAGATATCTCTTCCGGTAACGGAGCTCGACATCCTGCAACCCATGCCATTTTTCAGGCAGAGGATGACGGCACTTGGCCAGCAAAACAAACGAATCGGCAAGCACGGTCAGTTCCTCCGTTCTGGTTTTGAAGAGATCTCCCCTGACGGCAATCACATCCCCGATGTCATAGAGAGAGAAAAGGTCGTATTCGTCCTTTCCAACTCTGTCCTCACGCAGGTAGACCTGCAGCCGGCTCCGGCTGTCACTGATATGAAAGAAAGTCGCCCTGCCCATACGACGGATGGAAAGGATTCTTCCCGGGACAAAAACCTCTGTCTTTTGCTCTTCCAGCTTCTCTTTATTTTCGGCTGAATAGGAGGCCACGACATCATAAACGCGATGGCTGATTTCGACGGCAGTCGGAAAGAGGTCGATTCCCTTTTCAACCAGCTTTTTCAGCTTGATCTCACGGGCCTCTTCCTGATCGGTTTTCAAATCCTCTCCGCCGTCCGCTCTTTTCGCTTTTTTTTGCTCTTTTTCGTCATTCATTGGTTCTTCTCGGATTTTCTTTTTTATCTTCCTCGACCCTTCTTTTTATAGCATCGAGAATGCCGTTTATAAATGTCGCCGCTTGAGCACCGCTGTATTTCTTGGCAATTTCAATGGCCTCGTTGATGACGATGGCCGGAGCGATATTCTCTTCGAAACGGAGTTCGAAGACGGCCATCCTCAGGATATTGCGATCGATCACCGCCATGCGGGGAAGGCGCCAGTTTTCGGACACGGACTGAATGGTCTGATCAAGATCCTCTCTGTGTTCGACGACGTTTTTAACCAGCCAGCGGCTGTAACTCTCCACATCCTTTTCAACCGTCTTGAATGCCCAGTAATGGTCAAGCATCAAATCGAGATCGCAATCATTGAATTCAATCTGGAAGAGAATCTGGAGAGCGATCTCGCGGGCTTTTCTTCTTCTGCCCATTAGGCCGGCTTTACTCTAGCCCCGAGGTCTTGATCAAATTCAAGGTCTCCACAAGGGCAAATGCCGAATCATAGCCTTTGTTCCCCGCTTTAGTACCGGAACGTTCAATACCCTGTTCGATGGAATCAACGGTGAGAACGCCGAAGGAGATCGGGACTCCGTCTTCCATCGCAATTTGAGCCAATCCTTTTGTGACTTCAGCACTCAAGAACTCAAAATGAGGCGTATCTCCTCTAATCAAGACGCCGAGGGCGATGATCCCATCGACTCTCTTGGATTGAGCGATTTTCTTGGCAATCACCGGAATTTCAAATGAGCCGGGGACTTTGTAGATGGATATATTGGCATCCTCCGCTCCGATTTTCGTAAGGGCGTCCAGCGCACCCTCCAGAAGCCTCTCCGAGATGAACTGGTTGAAGCGGCTCAAGACAATCCCGATTTTAAGATCTTTTGCCTGCAATTTTCCTTGATACGTATCCATGATCCTCTCCTTCTATTGTCCTTTAAAATTCGGTTTTCTCTTCTCTAAAAAAGCCTGTGTTCCCTCTTTGCTGTCCTCTGTCGAACAGGCTTTTCCAAACAGATCGGCTTCCACAAGAAGGCCTTCTTCAAGAGACAGATCCAATCCCAAATTGACAGCCTGGATGGCATATTCCAGAGCCAGCGGACCGTTGTCGGCCATATTTTTGGCCAATCCCAAACAGACAGCCAGAAGCTCGCTTTGTGGAACAACACTATTGACCAGCCCTATCTGAAGTGCCTGGCGGGCATCGACCATCTTTCCGCTCAGGATGAGCTCTAAGGCTTGACCTTTGCCGACAAGTCTCGCCAGCCTCTGTGTTCCGCCAAAACCCGGAATGAGTCCCAGCTTGACTTCGGGTTGACCCATTTTGGCATTTTCCGCAGCGATCCGGACATGACAAGCCAGGGCGATCTCTGTGCCTCCTCCTAGAGCAAAGCCATTGACGGCGGCGAGCACCGGTTTCGGAAAATTCTCCATTATTTTCGTCAATTCCTGTCCTTTGAGGACATATCTCCTTCCTGAGTCGGAGTCCAGTTGAGCCAGCTCTTTGATATCGGCGCCGGCAATGAAAGCCTTGTCACCCGAACCGGTCAGAATAACCGCCTTCACATCAGAATCGGTTCGAAAAGAAATGAAGGCTTCAAACAATTCCTCAATCGTCTTGGTGTTGAGAGCGTTCAACTTATCCGGACGATTGATGGTGATAAATCCAATGCCGGCATCTTTAGTGGCAATGATGTTTGAAAAATCCACAATTCCTCCCGCTAGCGGAGTAAAAAATTTTTTTTATATTGTACCAAATATTTGCCCTTTATTAAAGAGCAGGTAACAACCTCCGCCGGTGTCAACCCATTCAAAAGGATCAAATCACAGAAATCGAGAACAGAACTGGAATGAAGGAATCGGACAAAGGAATCGGTCGGGTTGTAATCAAAAAGTTTTTATGCTACAAATTGAATCCCGGAAAAATTCATCCACAGAACCAGCCTGGATTGATCACGAGTCTTGGGGAACCATGGACTTTTTTTGTTAAAGAGTTCAGGCAAGGAGGAGGCACATGAAAAAGACAATTGATTTCAAGGAAATACCTGCCGAGAAACTGGCCTGGAGGTTAGATCCTGAGCAAATCCCTTTCGAATCGTCCGCAGACTGCCAAGCCTGTGATGATATAATCGGGCAGGAAAGAGCCTTAAAAGCCATTCAAACCGGACTGGACATCAAGAACTTGGGCTACAATATTTTCATCACCGGCATGGTTGGAACGGGGAGAACAACCACCATCAAAAAGCTACTGGAAAAACTCGAGCGGGAAGAAAAAACTCCTGATGATATCTGCT
>CBFDBS010000243.1:0-4255 GCA_965603105.1 uncultured bacterium | reverse complement strand
AGGATGTCGTAGTTCTTGATGTGGGACATCTCGTGAGCGATGACACCTTCAAGCTCCACCCGGTTCAACTTTTGGAGCAGCCCGGTAGTGACGACGATAACCGAATTTTTCGGATTGCGCCCCGAGGCAAAAGCGTTGGGCGCCGTATCATCGATAATATAGCAGCGGGGTTTGGGCAATCCGGCGGCGATGGCCAATCCTTCGACCACATTGTAAAGGTGCGGATAATCTTTTTTTTCAATGGGCTTGGCTCTGCTGACTGCCAGAGCGATCTTGTCACTCGCAAAGTAGCTGACAAACGTCATCCCCACAGCGATGACAATAGCCAGGATATAGGCGTACTGTCCGAAGGCAAAAAGCTCGGCGAACACCCAGCTCAAGCCAAAGATCAAAACAAGAAAAAAAAGGATGAGAAAAACCGATTTTCTCTTATTGGAGGCTATCTGTTCGTACATGTGAGCTTACAAGACCTCGAAAATTCTCCCGTTAAAACTGAACTTTAACGGGCTCTTTGGCCTCGGCTTCTTCGATTTCGAAGTATTCCCTTTCCTCGAAATTGAACATATTGGCGATAATATTCGAAGGAAAGACCTGCTGCTTGGTGTTGAACTTCATGACGGTGTCGTTATAAAACTGACGGGCATAGGCAATTTTCGATTCGGTTCCGGCCAGTTCCTCCTGGAGCATCATAAAATTTTGATTGGCTTTGAGATCGGGGTAGGCTTCTGCAACGGCGAACAGGGATTTGAGTGCACCGCTGAGCATGTTTTCAGCTTTGCCCTGCGCTCCGACAGTGCCTGCACCCATAGCCTGAGTGCGGGCTTCGGTCACCTTCTGGAAAACTTCTTTTTCGTGGGCGGCATACCCTTTGACCGTCTCGACAAGATTGGGAATCAGGTCGTACCTCCTCCGCAGCTGGACATCGACCTGGGCCCAGGAATTTTCACAGCGGTTGCGCAGCTGGACCAGGCCGTTGTAAAGTCCGATGACAAAGAAAGCGAAGACGGCTATGATGATCAAAACGATCCATAAACCTGCCATATTTCCCTCCTTAACAAATTTTCATATTTTCTATTTATTAATAAACAATTTCAGCCTCTAAAAGTCAATATTCCTTTTCAGCAGTCTGAAATCAACCCGGATGAGAACGCGGGAGGCAAAAGCCTCTTTTCTAAAAAACGCTTGCTTCCCCGCTCCATGTTTTCACTTATAATACCTGGGCAATCGAAGAAATATTCACCCAGTTACCAGAGTGACAGAAGAAGGGATGATTTTTTCTTTATTTTTCTCTACATCTTTCCGGATCATTGCGTATTTAAACCGGAAAAATTCTCATTTTCAATCAAGAAAATATTTAAAAACGGAATTTATCTTGCGGCCTTCTTCTGCTATTGAATTTATGTTGACACACTCAGTGGACGGTGATATAGTTTTTTTTACTATCCCTTTTTTATTATTGTTCATAATTTAATCCTATAAGGAGGTTTTCTCAATGTCATCATTAAAGACAAAATTCGCGGCCAAGCTCGACCCCGTCCGCAATCAAGTCAGAACACTGCTCAAAGAACACGGCGACCAAAAGATCTCTGATGTCACCATTTCCCAAGCCTACGGCGGAATGCGCGGCGTCAAATGCATGGTCACCGAAACCTCGGCCCTCGATCCGATGGAAGGAATCCGTTTCCGCGGATTCAACATCCCTCAGCTTCGCGAGAAACTGCCCAAAGCCCCAGGCGGTGAAGAACCCCTTCCCGAAGGGATTTTCTACCTTCTCCTGACCGGCGAACTCCCCACAGTTGACGAAGTCAAAGAAATCACTAATGAATGGCGCGAACGCGGCGCCCTCCCCGGCTATCTGATCGATATTCTCAAGGCCATTCCCAAAGACACCCACCCCATGACCCAGTTTGGTCTTGGCATCCTCGCTCTCCAGCGCGATTCCATTTTCTCTCAAAAGTACAGAGAAGGCATGAGCAAGATGGAATACTGGGATCCCATGTACGAAGACGTCATGAATCTGCTGGCCAAACTCCCCGCGCTCGCTTCCTTTATCTACAGAAGAAGCTACAAAAATGACGAGCATATCCCCGCCGATCCCACCCTCGACTGGGGCGGAAATTTCGCCCATATGGTCGGAGTTGACCACCCGGACTTCAAAGAACTCATGCGGCTCTATCTGGTTATCCACAGCGACCACGAAGGCGGCAACGTCTCGGCCCACACCACTCACCTTGTCGGTTCGGCCCTCTCCGACGCCTATTACTCCCTCTCAGCCGGAATGAACGGACTGGCCGGACCTCTTCACGGACTGGCCAATCAGGAAGTTCTCCGCTGGATCATGGAGGTCAAGGATGATCTCGGTGGAGTTCCCACCAAAGAAGATCTGGTGAAATACCTGTGGGATACCCTCAATTCAGGCAAGGTCATTCCGGGCTACGGACACGCCGTCCTGCGCCAGACCGATCCGAGATACATGGCTCAGCGTGAATTCGCCCTCAAGCACCTCCCCGATGATGAGATTTTTAAAGTCGTCAGCGCCATCTACGAAGTCGCCCCCGATATCCTCAGAGAACAAGGAAAGGCCAAGAATCCCTGGCCCAACGTCGATGCTCACTCCGGATGTCTGCTCCTCCACTACGGCGTCACCGAGTACGATTTCTACACAGTCTTCTTCGGCGCGTCCCGTGCCATCGGTGTTCTCTCATCCCTTATTTGGGACAGAGCCCTCGGACTGGCCATCGAAAGACCAAAGAGTGTCACCACAGAATGGATGAGCGCTCAGATCAAGTAGGACTGGACCGCTAGAAAAAAAGAACATTAGAGAAGAGGGGTGAACCTCAGGGTTTGCCCCTCTTTATTTCCCTTCATTTCAATCACTGAACTACTATATGCAGTTTTTCTGCTCCCTTTTCCAATCATTTGTTTTATATTTCCCGAGGCTGTCTTTCCTTCACCGGATTGATATAACTGGCAAAAGAATCGCTTTTTGAGGGTATCCGCTTGTAAACGGACTGCAAGCATGTATAGAGCCTGCCAAGGTTAAAGGAGGTGGCTGTTTCAATACAAATCAAATGTTCAAGGGGAGAACGAATGGGTGAGCTATCTGAAGCTGCCGAAACCTGAGGACTATTGAAAACCAGGGCACTAAAAAAAGACAATAGTGGATAAAACGAGTTCCGCTTCTAGGCCGATCTGGCGATGCTGATCAGATCGATGAGCATGCTGAAACCGGTCTCCCTTCGTCCAGCGCCCGGCCCGACTACTGTCACGTCTCCCAGGGTGTCGGTTGAAACAGTCACGGCATTTGTTGCCCCCATCACCCCGGCCAAAGGATGGGCAAGATCCACTTCTTCCGGGCCAACGGATGCCTTTACATAATCTCCTTCTCTCCACACCTTGCCGATGAGCTTGAAGCGTTTGCCGCGGTTGATTGCATCCGCAATCGATGCGGCCGTGATACTCGTAATCCCTTCACAGGGATTATCGAAAGGTTGGACATTCGCCCCAAAGAACACTTTGGCCATGATTGTGACTTTGGCCAGGGCGTCCCAGCCGAGAACATCCGCGTCCGGGACGGCTTCGGCATAACCCAGCTCCTGGGCCTTCTTCAAAGCCTCTTCATAGGACATCCCTTCTTCCATCCGGGTGAGGATGTAGTTGGTCGTTCCGTTGAGGATTCCTTTGATTTCTTGCACCTGGCTTCCGGCCAGCGTTTCCCGGATGAAATTGAGAACAGGGGTGCCGCTCATCACAGTCCCCTCGAAAAGAAGATGTCTGTTTTTCTCTGCCGCCAATTGAGCCAGATCTTTATAAAAAAGGGCGATGGGACCCTTGTTGGTTGTCACGGCATGCATCCCTTTATTTAAGGCTTCACGGATGTGAGAGGTGGCCGGCTCTCCTGTTTTGATATCCGTGTAGGTCGCTTCCAGCAGGACATCCGCTTGGGCAGCACGGATCATGGCCAGGGCATCACCATCGAATTTATTTTCAGAACCTTCATCCAGTTTATTTCCCTCCCGGGCAACGGAAAGGGCCTTCTCAAGATCTAGTCCGCTCGGATTGAAAAGACTTCCTTTCAGTTCATCGGCAATCCCGACTACGCTGTAATCCAAACCGAATTCCTGGACCAGATGTTCTTTTTTCTCCACCAAAAGCTCTGCCAATCCCTGTCCGACTGTTCCGAATCCCACAAACAAGAGTTTCATAGCCATCCTCCTCTGCTATATTGTATGTCTTATATTTAGTCTACCCAGAC
>CBFDBS010000242.1:0-4275 GCA_965603105.1 uncultured bacterium | reverse complement strand
AAGAGAGCTTTGAGATAGGACGATTTGCTCCTCTCTGTCTGTCCTGCACTATAAAGCTGCCGGCCTTCCCTCAGAGCGTCGGCTGTTTTGGAGTTTTTGAAACTTTCATACCGCGGCTTGGCCCAAGAGTGTTCGGGCTCGATTTTAAGGATGCTTCTGTACTCCGAGAAAGCCGAATCCTCCCGTCCTGTCTCCTCGTAGATCTGAGCCAAACCGACGTGGATGAGGACCAGGTCGGGATAGAATTGTAAGGACGCTTTGAAGAAATCTTCCGCCGATTTGGTGTCCTCCAGGAGATAGAGCGCATAGCCGAGACCTGCATAGTACAGCGGGCTTTCCGTTCCCAGTTTCATGAACTTCTTCTTAGCTCTCTCTCCTTCGCCGTCCTTCAGGTCGCTCCAGGCCTCTTCGGTGAGTATGCGTTCATCCAGGGACATTCCGGCGATGATTGTCTGGGGGAGATTTTCAACGTAGAGAGTCGGTGAGATGGCCTGGGGGCTGACACAAGACCAGTAGAGGCAGGTGAGGACAAAGACTATGGCGATGGTTTTTTTCACCAATTTGGATCTCCTTGTTTGATATAAGGGAGAAAATTAAGCATTGAGTTTTTATCCGCCAATATTTTCAACTCAAAACAGTCTCCATTTTCTCTTTGTTTTAACACAATTGACCATTTTGGGAAAGAGCGGAGTACGTCTTGCCTTTCTTGCGGAATTTTTAGATAAAAAATCTCGAGGTTCTCAGCAAGAATAGACCGCAGTTTTTCTTTCAATTGGGGAAGGCCTGCTCCTGATTTGGCGGAGATGTAGACCGTCCGGCGGTCGGCTTTATCGTTTTTGGCCAATAGCTCCTGCGGCTCAGGCATCGAGTCCACTTTATTGAACACATTGAAGATGGGAACGTCTCCGCTTCCGAGGTCCGCCAGAATTTTCTCGACGGTTTCGATATGGCTTCGGCTGAAAGGAGAGGTGATATCTATCACATGGCAGATGGCGTCGGCTTCTTTGACCTCCTCAAGAGTGGCTCTGAATGCCGTGATCAGCGGGACCGGGAGTTTTTTTATGAGACCTACCGTGTCGCTGAGGAAAAAATAGAATCCGTCCTGATAGGAAACTCGGCGGATAACAGGATCCAGGGTTGAAAAAAGCTGTGATGAAGTGGTTGTGTCTTCCTGGGAAAGGGCGTTAAAAAGAGTGGATTTGCCGGCGTTTGTGTAGCCGACAAGTGAGACAACAGGAGCCGGCACACGTCGACGTCCCTTTCTCTGATGGGTTCGCCGTTGCTGGATTTTTTTGATCTCCCCTTTGATCTTGGCGATTCTTTCCTGAATGCGCCGCCGGTCTTCTTCGAGTTTTTTCTCGCCCGGGCCTCTTCTCGTTCCGATCCCCCCGCCCATCCGCGACATCGCCAGTCCCTTGCCGAGGAGACGGGGGAGAAGGTAGTTCAACTGAGCGAGCTCAACCTGGAGTATTCCCTCTTTGCTCCTGGCGCGCTGGGCGAAGATATCCAGAATAAGTTGAGTTCGGTCGATGACTTTGCACAACAATTCCTCTTCGAGGTTCATCTGCTGAATGGGTGTCAGGTTGTGGTCAAAAATAACCAGGTCAGCCTCTGTGTTTGCTAGAGATAAGGCGATCTCTTCCACCTTGCCCTTCCCGATGAGGAATTTGGGGCTTATTTCCGAACGTTTCTGGAAAACTTCCCGGATGACTTGGGCGCCGGCGGAATGGGCTAGTCCTTTCAACTCCAACATCGATTCTTCGGCCTCAAATTTCTCTTTTTTGTCCGTGGCAAGATGAACGAGGATAGCTTTTTCCATTTTTAGCGCAGGCTTTCGGCGATGTATCCTTTGATAGCCTCAATATCGCCTGGATCATACCACTGGATGCTTTCCATTTTTCGAAACCATGTGATCTGTCTTTTCGCGTAATGTCGTGTGTCTTTCTTGGTCTGCTCGATGGCCTCCTCCAGGGACATTTTACCTCTCAAAAACATAAGGACGTGTTTGTAGCCGAGGGCTCGGAAAGGGGGAGAATTCTCTCCGATGCCCCTCTCGAGAAGAGATTTGACTTCTTCGACCAATCCTCGCTTAAACATCCTGTCGACTCTATCCTCGATTTTTTTATACAAAACCGCTCTCTCCAATTCTAAACCAATTCTTACAAGATGGAAATCCTGGATTTGGGAGTTGGTACGGGCGAAATGTTCAGATATCGGCTTCTCCGTTGCCCGGTACACCTCCAGGGCACGGATGATGCGGATTTTATCCCGAGGACCGATTTTAGTCAGATAACCCGGATCGATGACCTTCAATTCCTCCGCCAGCTGTTGAAGGCCCCTCTTTTCAGCTTCATTTTCCAGTTCCTTGCGGATCCGTGTGTTCCTTTTTCCCTCAGGAAAGAGCCCGTTCACCAGTGCCTTCAAGTAGAGCCCGGTTCCCCCCGAGATGATCGGAAGTCTTCCTCTTGAAGTAATGGCCGTGCAGGCTTGACAGGCAAGGTGCACAAAGTCGGCGGCCGTGAACTGCTGGGAGGGATCGAAAATATCCAAAAGGTGATGAGGGATATTCTCCTGCTGTTCCGGAAGGAGTTTGTCTGTTCCTATATCGAAGCCCCGGTATACCTGCATGGAGTCACAATTGATGATTTCTCCGTCGAAGACTTTCGCGACATGGATAGCCGTAACACTCTTGCCCGTGCAGGTCGGGCCAAGAATGATGAGCAGGTTTTTTCTCTCAGATTCCAATTTTTATCAAGAGCAAGACGGCGCAGATAGTGATGAAGACCAGGAGGGCCAATATCTGTTTCTTTCTGAGTTTCATGTGTCGATTTTTTTCAGATTTTTGACAAGAACGGTCTCATGCTCCTCTCCCAGAATTTTTTTGACAGCCAGCACCTCGGCCACAAGAATTTCATTGAGTCCGGTCAGAAGGTTCCTTTGTGACTCGACACTCGACAGATTTCTGCCGGCTATCGGCAAGGCGTGCAGTTCGATCCGCCCGTCGGCAAGAAGTTTGGCGTTGTGAAGGAGGGGGGAAAGCCTTGCTTTGGACTCCTCGAGAGCCTTTTCCAGGATGTTGATGGAAACCGGACCGATCTCTTTGCCTATGTATTTGAATATGTGAGCGCACTTTCTATTGAAAACCGAGATTACCCGATCGAGTTCTCCCGGCGAGAGGCTTTGCTCGGTTTCTCTTTCCCTCTTGGGTATGGAGAGAGAAAAAAGACCCAAACTCAATAAAAGATAGAGGCTTCGCTCTGTCTCTTTGAGTCCCAGCTCGCTCTTCTCATAGACGTCTTTTACGCTTTGGAGGCAGGAGATCAATTGGAGAAGATAATTTTCATGGGGAAGGAGTTCAAGTTGGGATATATGCCGAGGAAAAAGGGCCAACAGGTCCGAATCCTTGTCCGGTAAATGGCTATGGATGAGTTCGAGGTTCCGCATCTTTCGGGTTCCTTGTAGAATCACGTCAAGAGTCGGGAGCAGGCAATAGATACTTGTTTTATCGACCGGACGGCTGGGATTGAAGGTATAAGTCCCTACAGCCGAGTCAAACCAGGAAAGAAGGCCGGACAGGCTGCAGTTTTGAATATGAATCCAAAGTTCTCTGGGAGTCATAACTTCCAGGTGGAGACAGGCTTTTATCCAGGATATATTTTGGTGTTCTGCACATGAGGCGATCTGATCGAGAAGTGACTTGTCCACTGAATCCAGTTCGGAGAAAAATTGCCGGAAACTGCCGTCTTCCAAGACTTCCGAATCGACGGCTATCTTTCCCTCCACGAAATGGAAGATCTTCTCTTGATTGTCTTTTGTCAGAGTGAGCCGTCCGTCTCTACTATGAGTCCAAAGATCGAAAAGCAGAAAAGAGAGGGGATGCTCGTCAAGAGAGCCGTGCAGCTCAGATTTTTCCATGTCTATATATTAAGGAAATTCGATTGAACAGGCAAGCCGTCTCCTTAAGCTCCCTCATTTCCATGATAAGAATCAGGTTTTTTCATGATACCTGACCCGCCCCCCCCGGGATCAGGCTTCGCCAACCACTCCGGAATGTCTGAAAACTTTATCTCTGCTCATCATGCCCAATGAAGCCTGGCCCCATAAGAGGGCATCCCTCAAGCCGTGCCACCCGTTCAACAGGTTAATATCACGGGAAAGAGGTTGCTAACCTTCCAGGCTAATAAAGAAGAAAAAGTCTGTGGCGGTTGAGGCTGGAGAGGAGGACCTGCCTAGCCCATGAAACTGGCGCTGATGAGCCCCATGGCAATATAAAGC
>CBFDBS010000241.1:0-4291 GCA_965603105.1 uncultured bacterium | reverse complement strand
GATATACTGAAATGGCCTCGCTCCCTTCAGATTCTATACGCCATGGCCCCCGGGGGCCAGGCTGAATCTTCAATGGTCGCTTCAACCATCACCAGTATATCTTTGCCCACATAATTTGGAAGAGAGCCAGGGGAGTTAACTTCGATTGACTTCGATCGGCTCCAGTGTCAACTTGATTTAACCTATCTTCGGTGAATGAAAATAATAATGTGTTGAATATAAAGCAAATAACTCTATTCGAAAGATGGCCCGGATATTGCATTTCCTCCAGCGAAAGGAGGTTCTTATGATAAACAAAACAAAAAAAAGAGCCATTCTGAGTCTCGTCCTGGCAGTTCTTTTCACTGCTTTCTTCTCAATCCCGGATCAGGCGGCAGCCCAGCAGTCAAACAAGAAAATCAACATCAACACCGCCTCGCTGGCCGAGCTCCAGACTCTCCCCAAGATCGGCCCCAAAATCGCTCAGAGGATCATCGACTTTCGCGAAGAGAATGGGAAGTTCGCCAGTATCACCGATCTGTTGAAGGTGAAGGGTATTGGGGAAAAAACCTTCGAGCAGCTCAAGGACTTGATCACGGTCGACAAACCTTAAAAAAAGAAAAAGGGCAGGACGGAAACGAGGGGGCTGGGCCGGGACAACCTCAGGGCTTGGCCCCCAGATACTCCTTCAAAAACGCTCTCAGTTTGACAAGGGCCTGACCCCGGTGGCTCACCCTGTTTTTCTCCTCGGGCAAGAGCTCTGCGAATGTTTTGGCTAAAGGAGGATAGAAAAAAAGCGGATCGTATCCGAATCCGAATGTTCCTTTCTCTTCAAAGGAAACATAACCTTCCACTTCACCCGATATCTGTTCGATCACCGTCTGCTTTTCAGAAAGAACCATGAAGGAGACAAATCTAGCCTTTCTTTTTTCAAAAGGAACTCCACTCAGAAGGCGGAGCACTTTATCGTTGTTGTCCCTGTCGGTCGCCTGAGGACCCGAGAATCGAGCCGAGAAGATCCCGGGTGCGCCATCTAAGTGTGCGATTTCGAGGCCGGAGTCTTCTGCCAGAGTCAAGCCTTCCCAATATCGGCTGTAAAATAGGCTTTTCCCTTTTGCATTTTCCAGGAATGTGGCTCCCGTTTCAGGAAAGGAAGCCGTGATTTTCAAATCCTCCAGCGAAAGGACCTTTTGCGGAAGATGGAGAAGCACGTCCTCGATTTCCCTCTTTTTTCCCAAATTTGTCGTGGCGACGAGAAGTGCGGCTTCATTCAATCGTCATCTCTGAGATTTCTTCGATGTTCAGGAGGTCCTGATGGAATTTCTGTTCGATTTCCGCTGTGGTTGAAAAGGAAAGGGAAATGATGGCGATTTTCTGCTTTTTTGTGTGCTTGATCTCTTTGAACTTGATCCCCTCATGAAGAGCGACTTTTTTGACGGCCGTAATGACCTGGACGGGAGTCGGTGTACGAAGGCCGTAACGGTAAATCTCTTTTGCCAAAAAGCGGTCTTCGACAAGCCTAAAAATCACCCCTGTCGAGATGACGATTGCGGCGAAGATGATGGCTTCAATGTAGTGACCGGATCCGATGACCAAACCCAAACCCGCTACAGCCCATAGAGTCGCCGCTGTCGTCAATCCGGTCACCATTCCTCTCGCTTGGATTATCGATCCTGCTCCGATAAAACCCACTCCGGTTATAACGGCGGCAGCCACCCGGGTCAGGTCCCCGGCCGAGGTTTCCTCCTGTCCGAGGATGAGTCCCGAAAGAATCATCATCATCGTCGATCCGATACAGATGAGGATATTTGTCCGGAAACCTGCGGATTTCTGGCTGGATTCTCTTTCCAGGCCGATCAATCCTCCCAAAGCCACAGCCAGGAGGAGCTTGAGAACGATCGAAACGATATCCATGCTGTTCTCCAGTGATGAATTGAGGTTAATGTATCATGGAAGCAAAGAGGAGGCAATATTTTATTATCGCTGGAGTAGGAATGAGAATATCAGCGGCCGATTTTGTCGAAAAAAGAAGACAGAAAAAACGTCAAAACAAGAACCAGCGTGTACAGAGCCCAAAGGGGCCTCTTGAGAAGGCTTTCCGGTTCTTCCATGACCCCCTCTTCTTTGAGGGTTTTCCTGAAGAAAAGATAAATATAAAAGATGACCAGGGGAGACAAATACAAGAAAGACTCAAGTTTGAAGTTCCAGGCGAAGAAAAGATAAGAAAGAAAGAACACGGCCGTGCTGGCGGTCATGCCCAACAGGAGTGAAGTTTCCGTGTATTTTTTTAAAGATGCTCTGTAGTCTCCGGCCTTCTCTCCCAGATACCTGTGTTCGGAAAGCCGCTTGGCGACCCAAAGAAAATTGCCGAAGGCCCACCAGCAGAGGAGGAGAGAAAGAGGAGGAAACAGGTCGGATGATGCAAAGACGAACCAGCCGATGAGAAACCGTATGGGATTATTGGCCGATTCCGAGATGGAATCCAGAAAGGGGATGTCCTTCGTCCTTACCGGTCTGATGTTGTAGATAAATCCGGCGATAAGAAGCGAAAGGAGGGAATAGAAAAAAGCCCTGCCGAAAAAAATAGAGGCCGGAATCAAACCGGCTGCCGTTAAAAAAAAGCCGATGATGAGGAATGGATTTCTTTTGATTTCTCCTTTGATCAGCGGCCTGTTCTTCTTGACGGGATGATGGATGTCATAGGGGGCGTCGACGATTTCGTTGATGATGTAGTTGGCTGTCGATATGGCCCAGGTGAGAATGAAGGCCAGAGCGGATCGCCAGACTGTTTCCAAAATGTTCAGGGAGCGGGCCGCATCCCGGTTGATAAAAAAGAATGCGGCGATGCCCACATAAATAGCCAGACTCCTCGGCCAGCGCGAGAGCCTCAAGGCTCTGATGTAAGCTTTTATACTGCCTGACATGTTTTCAGTTCCGCTTCACGGCATAGATTTCCAGTGAATCGGCCAGAGCCAATTTTATAGGAATTTTCTTCCAAAACAAAGCCATCCGGGGATTTTTAATGAGATAACGCAGCGCTTGCTTTCTGGATAAAAGGTAATGGGCACTGAAGGTCCAGCTGTATTTTCTTTTTTTCAAAACTTCAAAACCCGCGCGGCCGAGAAGAAAATCGAGACTTTTGGATGTGAAATAGCTCAAATGGCCGGGCCGGAAGTGCCACCACCTCTGACCCATCAATCGCGCAGTCAAGCTGGCGATGTCGGGAGTGACGAGGCAGAGGATACCCTTGGGGGCGAGGATTCGAGAAGCCTTCTCCAAACTCTCCACTGGTCGAGCGGTGTGTTCGATAAGATCCACCATGGTTACGACGGAATAGGTGTCGGGCTCCAGGCCGGCGGCTTCGAATGACTCTTCGATGAGATTTAGCCCGTAGTTATCTCGAGCAAAGCGGACTGCCCAAGCACTGGGTTCGATGCCCTCCGCTTCCCAGCCCATCTCTTTGGCCAGGCGGACAAGGATGCCTGTCGCAGCCCCCACATCGAGGAGCCTTCCTTTTTGGGTGCTGAGCTTATCCAGGCGGGACAGGATCCTCCTGAAATTTTTTCCTCTGCCCCGGGCTTCCTCTTCGTAATCGGGATCTTCGACCCGGCTGTAGAGCGATTGGATGAGTGAGGGGACTGGGGCAGGATTGGCAAAGACGTGGGTACACTTTTGGCAGCGGGACAGCTCCCAGGTTTTGCCGTATTCGCTGTCAGTGATTTTGATGTGCTCTTCACTGAGGCTGAGGGAATCGAAGCTGCTCTTCTTGAAGAGAACAAAATTTGGGCTGGAGCAGACCGGACAATTCGATAGGGACTCGAAATATTCCGAATCGTTTTCCATATTAACGGTCGAGAAAATACTTGAACCAGAAATCGACATAGTGCCGGTTGGAATGGGTGCGTTTCTGTTCGCCGAAGCCGTGCCGCTGGTTGGGATAGACCATGTACTCGAACATTTTGCCTTCCTCCCTCTCCATAACAAGGTAATGTGAATCATCAGCCCAGCCGCTAATTCTGGGAAGAGCGGCTGTCAATTGCGGTTCGGCCCTTCCATAGACCTGTTCGTAAGTGAGTCTTTTTTCTTCTTGAGCCTGGCCCTGAGAAAGAGAAGGAAACAACAAGAAAATAACGAGGATTGGAATGGTCAAAGCCAGTGTCTTTTTTATCATGTGGATGTCTCCTTGATAAATTCATAGGATTTTTAACACTGCTCGTTCCCAAAGTCAAATATTGGGGTCAGGCTTTCGAAACTTTCGAAATAAGTATCACATATTTCAAAATCTATGTTTTAGGATGTTTTTCGCTTTACA
>CBFDBS010000240.1:0-4292 GCA_965603105.1 uncultured bacterium | reverse complement strand
CACAGGCCGCTTCGTTGCCGCTAAGGCAACCTTGACCCGTGAATAATCCAGGTTAGTTAGAATCAAACAGATTTATTTTTATTTTCCGATCTTGGGCCTAAACGGTGGAAAACAGCGTCGAGCACTTCCCTGTCGAACAGGCTCTTCAGAGCGACCCAAAAGAAGTTCAATGTCGGGCGTTTATCCTCACGGCTGAGAATGCAGTATCCGAGATTCGGGCCGTAGAAACGCCAGAAAGACGGCCCCACATCGAGATGATGAAGATTGGTCAAAAAATAGAGGATTTCTCCGGGCAGAAGAGAACGGCAGACTTCACCGGTGCGGTAAGCAATGTTGGATTCGACATCTCCGTCTACGGCGATCCTGTAAAGCAGATAGGGGAAATCCACTCCTGCTTGAATAACCATCTGGAGAGAGTCCCAGAATCTGGGATTGATCTCCATCAACTTGAGGACGCCGTCCCTTTCGTCTTCCAGAAACTCAATTTGAGCGACGCCCTGCCAGCCGAGTTTTTCCATCAGGCCGGTGCCCAGGGTGAGAATATCGGGCCTGTCGACCGTCTCAAAACAGGAGCCCGGTCCCCCTGTGTACGGGTACTGGCGGCAGAAGCGCTGGACGACGGCCGCCCGGATTTGGCCTTTCCTGTTCGAGAGGCACTGGACGCCGAATTTGGGAGAAGTCGGAGGGATAGCTTCCTGAAGGAGCGGAAAGCTGAAGTTTTGATGGACGCGGAGGTATCTGCTCCATAGGTCCTCCGGTTTGTAGACAAAGACCACGCCTTTGGCACCGCTTCCGAACCTGGGTTTGATGACCGTAGGATAGGGGATTTTGTTCTGCAGCCTTCTGACCGTTTCCAAGTCGTCAATACAAAAGGTCTTGGGGTGAGGGATGTCGAGGGTGCGGGCCAATTCGATAGTCCGCCATTTGTCAAAGCCGACGGCCAGAGTTTCATAATCCTCTAAAATGATGTTTGTGAGAGAGGTGAAATCCCGGAGGTGGAGGGCAACCTGCTTGACCACCGCATCACTCATTGGAAAAAAACAGTCATATGGATTGTTCCGGAGATGTTTCAGCATGAAGGAAGTAAATTTCTCAGGTGACTTTTCAGGATTTGGATAAAGGAGACGATCGGTGCAGAATTTGGATGCAAAAGAAAGAGCAAAAGGATGGTCATCTCCAGCTGTAACCTGAAGTTCGCGGCGGCCGAGAGATCGGACAATGGCCAGCCCTCTGCGGCTGTTGGCATCGGAAACAAGTACTTTTCCTGAACGGCAGGTTTTCATGGATTTGATTTTTATCCCAAGTCGCAAAAAAAAATGAAGCGGTTTTTGTCACGCTCTGACATTTCCTGATGGACACGGAAACCGAGACCGGTATGGAGCCGATAAGATGTGCTGTTCGATTTGAGGGCTCTCGACCAGCATTGTTTTAGGCCTTGGGAGCGGCAACGGTCGAGGGCTTCGAAAACAAGCCTTGAGGCGATCCCCTTCTGATGGAAATCTTTGTGGACGGCGATGAAAAAAATGCGTCCTCCAGATGTGTTTATGGAACTGGCGTAAAGATGCCGGAAAGAATAGGCCATCTGGCTCCAGATTTCCCGGCCTTTAAAAACCATGCGGGAGGCGGCAGTGAGGCACTCCCAGGGGTGGGAACGAATTAGAGTCCTGTGAAAGTCCGATGCGTCCAGCGCTCCCGAACAGAAACCGGCTATCTGCTCTTTCGAAACAGCCACCAAACAGAATCCTGTCGATTGGGGATGCAGAAAAATCGGATAGTAGGCTTTCTCTAAAAACCTGAGACCGGACTGGGAGCCAAACAAGTCCATGTGGATTTTGATCGCCTGTTGGATATCTTCTTTTTTCAAATGCCGAATGATAATGTTTTCCTGCCTGATGGATGATACATGCTCCATGTTTATTGATTCGCTCTATCAGAAAATGGGGATAAGTAAGGGTATCACAGAGGGTACAATGAGGCAATGTTTTGGGCCCTGGGGAAGGCTGCTAAAGTGGGGTGAGCTTTGGGATTGTTTGTGAGTAATGAGAGAGATGAATTTTTCTTTCGATCTGCTTGAAACCAAAATTTATTTCAATGTCAGACAGATTTCTTTTCTGTGGCCGATACGGATGATGATGATGACGAGTCGTTTTTCTTCTTTCTTGAAGATGATTCTGTAGCTTCCGATTCTAAGCCTATAGAGATGGGATTCTGCTCCTTTGATTTTTGTTATGTTGTTTTTCAATACTAGGGGATTTTCGGCCAGCATGAGCAGTTTGGCTTTTATGATTTTGTGATAGGCCCGATCGATTCTTTTCAAATCGTCCAAGGCCTTTCCGAGAAATTGGAGCCTATACATGTTTAAATATCGAGCTCTTTCCAGACATCCTCGGCGCTTATTATTTTATCCCGCCCTTCCTCTAGGTTTTTGAGTCTTTTCTTGGCCAGTTTGAGATCCAAAAGGTCAAAATAGGCGGTCAGCGCTTTCTGAATGATGAAGCTTTTTTTTTCTCCCAACTCTAGGGCCACAGACTCGAGTTCTTTCGACACCTCTTCATCCAGGGTGATGTTGTGCCGGACATGCATGATTGCCTCCAGAAAACTTGACTTATGCATATATCATACACATATTATGTGTATTTTCAAGTCGAAGCTCTCTGTCTATTGGATAAAACATATTTTTCTTATGTTTTTTCTCAGGAGTGATTATTCTTGTTGCGCGAAAGCGAAGAGGTTCCAGACCAGCGAAGTGCAAATCGATTCAAACAATTCCATCGAGTCCAATGAAAATTTTTTAAATCTTTGAAAAACCGCCGACCCCGGTTTGTCTGAGCTAGATGATACCTGAAGCCGTTTAGTTTCTCTCAATAATTGAATCAGGCGAAGGGTTCGTCGATAGAAGGGCTGGGAGTAGTGAAATAGCGGGGACCCTCCTCTGTGATGTAGAAATCGTCCTCGAGTCTGACTCCGAATTCGCCGGGAATGACGAGCATGGGTTCGTTGGTGAAGCACATGCCGGGTGCCATTGGCTGTTTATTCCCTTTGACTAAATAGATCCATTCGTGGCCGTCCAGGCCGATGCCGTGGCCGGCTCTATGGGGGCACCCAGGCAGTTCATAGCCACCGGGGAAACCGTAATCGATGTAGACCTGGCGGGCGGCCGCATCCGCCTCCTCACAGGGCACGCCGACACCGGCCGTAGCGAAGACTGCTGACTGGGCTTTTTTAGCCAGGTTCCATATCTCCTTCTGTTTCTGGCTTGGCTCGCCGAAGACGATAGTCCGGCTGATGTCCGACCGGTAGCCGTCGATGTTGCATCCGCCGTCCATGAGAACGATATCGCCTTCTTTCAATTCGATGCGTTTGATGCTGCCGTGGGGATTGGATGAGGCTTCGGCGATCTGGGCGCCGATTCCTCCCGAAGCGCCCAGAGCGCTGTGGGCGGCAGAGGAGATACGGCTGAAATCACCTCTGGTCATTCCTGCCTCCAATCGGGCGATAGAAGCTATGTAGGCTTCGATTGTGATATCGTTGGCTTTCTGCATGAGAGCGATTTCGTGAGCCGATTTGATGACCCGGCAGCCGATGGTGATGGGATCGGCACTGACATACTGAAGGTGAGGAGCTGCACTCCTGAGGCCGTCATAGAGGAAAAAACGTGTGCGCTCTTCGATGCCCACCTTGCCGTCCCTTATACCGCGGTCTTTTAGGACCTCCGCAACTCTGTGATAGGGGCTTTCGTGCTCTTCCCAGGTGCGGATATCGTTTCCGAAACGAATCAATTCCAAGGCTCTGTCTTTTTCAAAAGCAGGACAAATCCAGGCGATATCTCCTCGGGCCGGGATGACGAAGGCGAACATCCTTTCGCTCCCCCCCCATCTGATGCCTGTGAAATAGAACATCGTAGTGCCGCCTTCCATGTAGATGGCCTGGATACCATTTTCAACCATGAGACGCCTTGCCTTTTCTATCCTTTCCAAACGTTCCTCATCTGAAATCAGGACGATCCCGTCCGTCATCGGTTTCAGCTCGGGGAAAACGTTTCGATTAATGCTTGACGGGGCACCTTCTTCTTGAGGAGCACAAGAAGTTCCGATAAAAGCAGCTCCCGCTCCGGCTGACAACTTCAAAAAATCTCTTCTATCCATACCCATGTTGCACCTCCAATATCTGTGATGATCAATGTTGCAATTCTATCCAAACCTCTGCGCCATTGCAAAACAATAATTGGAAACAATAATTGGGGACAGGCCCCAATTATTCAACAACGCAAAGAGAATGAAAGAAATCTGGGA